>DIHT01000128.1:0-16935 GCA_002420305.1 Akkermansiaceae bacterium UBA5689
GGAAGGGGTTGCAGCGAGAGTCCTCCAGACTCTGGACGTGGATATCCAGCGGACACGCAATGAGATCTTATCCGAAATCGACCCGAATTTTTCTCCCGAAGAGTCCGATGAGGAATTTGAGGGGTTCGAGGACGAGGAAGAACCGATGGAGGGCAATGGTGAGGGCAAGGCAAAAACTCCTGCTCTCCGCGCCTTTGGCCGGGATCTTACCAAGCTTGCTCGTGATGGTGAGTTGGATCCCGTTATAGGACGCGAAAGCGAGATAGAGAGAGTGATTCAGATTCTGTGTCGGAGGACAAAGAACAACCCAGTGCTCGTCGGCGAAGCCGGGGTTGGGAAAACGGCGATCGTTGAAGGACTTGCGCAGGAAATCGGGATGGGGAATGTGCCCGAAATTCTCCGGGATAAAAGAGTGGTGACGCTTGATCTTGCTCTCATGGTAGCGGGCACAAAATACCGAGGCCAGTTTGAGGAGCGCATTAAGGCCGTCATGGATGAAATCCGGAAGGTGAAGAATGTGATTCTCTTTATTGATGAGTTACACACCATTGTCGGAGCGGGATCAGCGGAGGGCGCGATGGATGCCTCGAATATTATCAAGCCGTCCCTGAGTCGCGGCGAGCTTCAGTGCGTTGGTGCTACGACACTCAATGAGTATCGGAAATACATCGAAAAAGATGCTGCGCTCGAGCGCAGGTTCCAGCAGGTCAAGGTGGAAGAGCCTTCGGTAGATGACGCAATAGCAATTCTGCGGGGGCTCAAGGACAAGTATGAGCAGCACCACAAGGTTTCCTACTCACCGGAAGCGATAGAGTCTTCAGTCCGACTGACCTCTAGATATCTCACGGGGCGCTTTTTACCTGACAAGGCAATTGACGTGCTTGACGAATCAGGTGCGCGGGCTCGGATCGGCACTCTGACCAGACCGCCAGAAATTAAGGGCATGGAGGGAGAGATTGAGAGCATTAACAAGGACAAGGTTGCTGCGATCAACTCTCAGGACTTCGAGAAAGCGGCAGCGCTCAGGGATACGGAGAAGCAGAAGAAGAAAGAGCTCGAGGATCTTATTGGCTCCTGGAGGTCTGAAAGTGAGGAGAAAGTTGTCGACGTCGTTGAAGACGATATCATGGCGGTGGTTTCGAAGTGGACTGGGGTCCCGCTCCAGAGGATGGAGGAAAAAGAGACCGAAAAGTTGCTCCAGATGGAAAACAAGTTGAAGGAGCATGTTATCGGTCAGGACACTGCGGTAGTTGCGATTTCAAAGGCGCTTCGTCGCTCAAGAGCAGATCTAAAGGATCCTCGTCGACCTATCGGAAGCTTTCTTTTTCTAGGACCTACTGGAGTCGGCAAAACATATCTCGCCCGCAATTTGGCTGAGTTCATGTTCGGTGACGCGGAAGCCCTGATTCAGATCGATATGTCCGAGTATATGGAGAAGTTTACCTCCAGCAGGTTGATTGGATCTCCACCCGGGTATGTGGGTTACGAGGAGGGGGGGCAACTCTCCGAATCTGTGCGGCGCCGGCCCTATTCGGTCGTACTTTTTGACGAAATTGAGAAAGCTCATCCAGATGTGATGAATCTGCTTCTCCAGATTCTCGAAGAAGGAATGATCACGGACAGCTTCGGAAGGAAAATCGATTTCCGGAATACGATCATCATCATGACGTCCAACGTGGGAGCTCAGACGATCAAGCGCCAGACGTCCCTTGGATTTGGGGCAATGAGTGAGGATGATGCGGATTTTGAGGGGATGAAGGAAAAGATCCTGGAAGAGGCTAAAAAGGAATACAAGCCAGAGTTCCTCAATCGACTTGATGATCTTGTGGTGTTCAAGATGCTTGAGAAGGAGAGTCTCTCCTCAATTGTTGATCTCGAGATCGATAAGCTGCTGGTTCGCCTGAAGGAGAAAGAGATTGGGCTGGAGTTAAACGGCTCTGCCCGTGATTTCCTCATTGAGGAAGGATACGATCCAAGTTTCGGAGCCCGGCCTATGAGGAGAGCTGTCGAACGGCACCTGGAAGACCCCCTTGCCGAAGCACTGCTAAGGTCGGAGTTTAAGGCAGGGGATGTTCTGGAGGTTAGTCACGAGGAAAGAGCGAAAGAGCTCTCCTTCCAAGTCAGACCCTCACAGGCTGCGCCAGATGAAGCCGAGGTGGCGGGGTAGGGCGCAAACTGGGAGGGTCCTAAGGGAGAAGACCTGTAGGAAGATCGATCAAGGTCGGTTCAAGAATTGGCAGTAGGGCTTTTCGAGATGGCTTTGCCCTGTCGGTGTATCATCTGGCGAGGGAGAGTGATCTCGAACCTCGTGGCCTCTCCTGGGATTGATCCGACCTCGATTTTGCCTTCGTGGGCTTCGACGGCGCGTCGGACGATCGAAAGGCCAAGTCCTGTTCCTTTGATTTCTTCCTGAGAATGGTGTTTCTCGACACGATAAAATCTCCGGAAGATGAAGGGTAGGTCCGAAGAGGGAATGCCGACTCCATTATCTTCCACCCATATAATAAGACCGGGCTCCTCTTCTCTCCATCCGACTGTGACCGCGAGAGGCATTTGAGGGTTTTGCTTCAGGGCATTCTCCACAAGATTAAACAGGATCTGGGTCCAATAGAACCGGTCTCCAGCCAAACGAACTTCTGGAACTTCCATTTGCAGATGAACTGAGGCGCCTTGCGTGCTGATGACAGATTCAAGACGTTCCACCACGTCCAGAGCGCAGCTCTTTAGCCTGAATGGCTTGATCTTGAGGGTGTTGGCGTCGCCCGACTCAAGGCGAGAGATGATAAGCATATCCTCAACGATTCGAGCAATTCTGCGTCCATGTTTCCCCATAATTTTCAGGAATCTCAGGGCTGTGTCTTGGTCCTTCAGGAGGTTGCCTTCGGTCAGGTTTTCCAGATACCCATTGATGATTGCGAGGGGCGTCCGTAATTCATGGGATGCATTAGCCACAAAATCCTTACGAACCTGCTCAGTATGGTACTCGGTTGTTATGTCCCTCAAGAGGACACGCATGGAGCTCTGGGAATGACCAGATTGTACAGGAGCTGCGTCGACGAGCCATGCGCTTTCTCCAGTCTGTTCCAGCGCTGTTGCAGAGGTTTCCCGATCGCTGAGGATAACCGGCCTTACGATTGCTTCATTTTCTGCCAGAGCTTCAAGAACAGCTTTGCTCAATCGGGGAGCCATTCCGCATGCGTCGATTTTTTGTCCGATACCACCCTGGCCGGAAAAGAACCGTGCAGTAGCGGAGTTGGCATAGGTGATCACCCCTTCCGAATTGAGCAAAAAGCAGGCGTCGCTAAGGGTATCAAGGATCGCTTTCTCGGTGAGTGCGTCTTGAGCAAGAGCTTGGGATCGGTCTTTTTTGATGTTCGCCTTTTCCAACATAATCCGGTCTTTTTCTCTTCGAAGTTGTCTCGTCGTGGTGATCAGCAAGGTGGCCAGAACAAGAGAGAGAACAATTAGGAGGAGAGTGAGCTTCAGGAGGGAGGTCGAAGACAGTATCCGACTCCGCGTACGGTTTCCACTATTCCCGCATCATCACCGAGTTTTTTGCGCACTCTCTTCATGTGAGTGTCGAGAGTGCGACTGTATATATCTTCACTATATCCCCAGACGTGGCGGAGGAGGTCTCCACGGGATTGTGGAGTTCCAGAGCGCTCGGCGAGATAGAGGAGTAACTTAAATTCGATCGAGGTGAGATCGATAAGCTCCTTATCGAGGAAACATTTCAGGCTGTTCTTATCGAAGGTAAGTTTACCACACGCATAACGAGCGGGGCTCGGGGTGTCGGCCGAGCGGCGTAGGACCGACTGTGTCCTGAGGAGTAACTCTTTAGGGCTGAATGGTTTTGTGAGGTAATCGTCGGCACCTACCTCGAGGCCCTTGATCCGGTCTTCGGTCTGGGCCCGAGCGGTCAGCATGATCACAGGAGTCCTGCTTGTCCTCGAGTCCCTGCGGAGTTCTTTGAAAACGGCGAAGCCATCCTTTCCGGGAAGCATCAGATCAAGAATGATAAGGTCTGGTTCCTCGGACCATGCCCGATCCAGACCGGCGATCCCATCGTGAGCGGTGACGGTAGAAAAACCAGCACGCTGGAGATTGAAGGATACCAGCTCGGCAATATCTGGTTCGTCCTCGACGATCAGTATTTTTTGCATAATCCGTTCCGGAATATTCTCGTCCATTCGATTCGGCGCTCTTTAAAAGGTAACGAAGTTGTCACAAACACGCTGGAACCCCTTAAAGCTAACTGCTGGCATGTGACCGGTGCCACTCATGATATATTTGAGGTGAAATTTCAGACGGCTTGATCTCGCTTCGTCCACCCCAGAAGACGTTAGTATAAGAAACCGGTATGCCGGTTTCTTCCAGATGCTGATCGATGGCAGCTTTATGGGAGAGGACAGTCTCTTTCTCGGATCCATGCACGACGCCCATGACATTGACATTACCGAATTCGGGACCGCCTTCCCTCCAGTAGGCGTGAGTCATGCAGTGATGACGTCCCACTTCGCCACCAGCTTCGATTTCCCGGCCTTTAGGAACGGCCCAGTGGAACAATCCATTAAATCGAGTCACCCGCTTTCCTGTTTGCGAGGGTTTGACGTGCTCGAGGAACGTGGAAAACCGGCCGATCACTTTTTTCTGATTGAGAATCAGGGCGACCTCGAGAAATCGTTCGAGAGAAACCCCTGCAATTTCGGACCGGGCCTTCCAGGGGTTTTCGATGATTTCCTCCGGCTTGAGCTCATCTTTCATCGCGATCAAGACCCTCCATTCCTCCTCATCCAGTGAGACGGTGGCCGTTGTCATCATTTCTGCGGGTTCGTTGACCTTGGCGCCAGGCTCCAGTCCTTTCCGCCGAACATGGCCCACTCCCAGTGCAAAAAGGCCCTTAGCGGGCATCAGCAGAAATTCCTCAGCACCCACGATCCGCTTGAGCACATTACCATGCTCTTCGAGGGACTCTCCCTGTGGTACCTTGAGGGTTGTCCAGAGGCGGTAACCAGAGCCGGAAACCTCGGTATCCGTGGTTCGAAGGACGACGTGGCCAGAGAAGGGGTCATGCTTGGCCATGAATTCAAAGGCGTCATTGAGTTTTTTTGGGCTTACCCGCCACGCCACCAGTGCTCCATGAGCGAGTTTGGTTGCCAGCAGGGTCTGGCGGACACGGCGGATCACTCCGGCTTCAAGCATAGCCCGGATTCTTGTCAGGACGGCTTCCAGCGGAACGTCTGATTGCTGGGCAATGATATGGAAGGGTTTCTCCTGAAAGCCTGCTACGAGATCCTCTGAAACAGAAAGGATCTGGGCGTTAAGGGGGTCATCGTGTTCGGTAGGAACGCTCATGAGGTCAGAGTGAATTGCCTTATTGTGAATGTCGTGGGGGAGAAGGGTGAAGAAAGAAGAAGCTCACTTCGATATGAATTTTCGGTTTACTTCCGCCAGCGCAGAGGAGCGGTCTGTAATACGTCCCTCCAGCTGTTCAGTCTGGAGATGGTGCAGGATGTCCCCGAAACGCGGGCCAGGACTCAATCCCAGAGAGATAAGGTCGCGGCCCGTAAGGAGTGGAGGTGGAATCAAAGGCTCGCTTGCGAATTCCTCGCTCTTGGAGTGCAGGAATTCAATGTTATCGAGCATTCCGTGACTGCTGGTGCAGTCGACACGGTGTAATTCGAGCTCTTCCTGATAGGTAGTGCGGGCCATGAAGCGCTTCAGTTTGGCAGGGCGCATCATCTGGACGTTCATGAAATTCATGTGGTTACCAACCATGGAGCAGACGTCTTCGATCACCTGATTAGAGTAGCGCAGGCGGCGGAGAATGACAGCTGACATTTCTGCACCAATGCGGTCGTGACCATTATTTCTTATGCGGCCCGTTTCATCGACGGTGAAGGTCGGGGGTTTTGCTATATCGTGGAGGAGGACCGATAGGACGAGCTCGAGAGAGGCGCAGTCATCGAGGAGTTCCGTCATCAGCAGGGTGTGGACGTAGACGTCTCCCTCTGGGTGAAATTGAGGAGATTGCTCGCAGCCCTTCAGCTTCAGGAACTCGGGTATGATGAATTGCATCAGGCCGCCAGTCACAAGCAGCTCAAGACCTCTTCGCCTGGAGCGGTCTGTTATGATTTTATCGAACTCATCTCGGATCCTCTCGGGGCTCACTCTTCCTAGAAGCGCGGCATGCTTGCAGACGGCGCTCCACGTAGAAGGGTCAATTTCAAATCCCGTTCTGGAGGCAAACCTTACGGCTCGGATAAGGCGAAGAGCGTCCTCCGTAAATCGTTCATGGGGAGTTCCAATCGCTCGCAGGATGCCAGCTTTGAGATCATTCACTCCGCCCACATAGTCTACAATTTCTCCAGTGAAGGGATCTTCAAAGAGTCCGTTAATGGTGAAATCCCTTCGCCGCGCATCATTCTCTGCATCAGTAAAGATGACCGTTTCTGGGCGGCGTCCATCGAGATAAGTTCCATCGGAACGAAAGGTTGCAATTTCGAAATTATGACCACTTTCTCTGACAAGGATTACTCCGAAATGTGCGCCCACTTCGTCGCTACCCGGAAAGAGCTTAAGAATCTCCTCCGGTGTCGCAGAGGTGGCGATATCGTAGTCGGACGGCGCTACCTTGAGTAAGGCGTCACGGACGCAGCCACCAGCGAAGAGTGCCTCATAGCCCGCCGTCTTGAGGCGGTGTGCGATATGCTGAGCAGCTTTGCGGACCGGATGCACTTCACTTCCAAAGCATAACCTCGTCCGTGGACAAATGTTATTTTCGAAATCCTTCCGAAAGGGCATACTATCTGGCAGATGGAAGAGATTTTCCGGCTTCCGGTATGGGCTTGGGGCATGTTTGCCATCGGGGCCTGTATTGGGTCGTATCTGAATGTGGTCATCTACCGCTGGCCTCGGGAAGGAATGTCGGTAACCACGCCAAGCCGCTCGTTCTGCCCCGAATGCCGGGTGGAAATTCCCTGGTACCGGAATATCCCTCTGTTTACCTGGCTGGTGCAGAGGGGGAAGTGTGCAAGCTGTGAGGCGCGAATCAGTATTCGCTACCCCTTTGTGGAATTGGTGACAGCAGTCCTTTTCTTGGGTGGTTGGCTCGTCTTTGTGGTAGATCGAACCCCTGCCTCACCAGTCGCCGCTTTGCTCGTGGCAGCTCTGAGTGTGTTGCTCGTTTCAATCGCATGGATTGATGCAGATCTCATGGTCGTGCCTGTCGATTTCTGCTGGTGGGGGATGGGTATTGGGGTAGTCGGAGCGTGTATTGATCCAACCCTTGTGACTCTTGCTGGAATGCCAGATTCGATACGGTGGTGGGAGGGTGGAGTTCGGGCGGTGGCGGGTATCGCCGCAGGCTGGGGAGGGTTAAGCCTGGTGGTCTATCTTGGGAAAAAGCTCATGGGGATAAAACGGCTTCAATTTCCAGATGCGGCCGAATGGCATCTGCGTGAGCCCGAGTCGGAGGCAGAGCAATTGAGTTTTGTCATCAAGAGCTCTCAAGGAGATCCGAGGGGAGGGGGCCATGCGGAGGATATCTATCCCTGGGGAGATCTGTTTTTTAGAGATTATGACCGGATTGAGATCGAGGGGCATGGTGTCCGCATTGATGGCAAACCGGTGAAAGCAAAAACTCTATTGATCAGCCGGGAGACCGTCGAGGCAGGTGGAAAGACCTACTCCATTGAAGAGCTGAAATCTCTTAGCGGTAAAGCTACGAAGGTCGCTGTTCCCCGTGAGGCGATGGGTGATGGGGATCCTCCGCTCTTGGGGTTGATCGGGGCTTTCATTGGGTGGCAGGGAGTGGCCTTCTCCTTATTCGCCGCCTGTATCTTTGCCATTTTGTGGGCCTTGCCGGCTCGGGTAGGATTCGGGAGGCAGCTGCCTTTCGGTCCCTTTTTGGCGCTTGGCGGCGCCGCATGGATTTTTGGAGGCTGGGCCTTGTGGGAGTGGTATTTCGGATCCTTGATCCACCTTGGTCCCGTGGGAAGGTGAACAAGAGGCGACCGTCAGGTGCTCTGCAATCTCAGAGGCACAGTCTTTTGAAGATCTCGTCTAAGGGCATTTGCATCCCAATATAGAAGTCCCCGAATTCCCCATACCGTACGGAGACCGGATCAAACCGCATCTCGTAGACGATTGCTTTGATGTCAATTGTGTCCTTTGCCAGCAAAGTCACACCCCATTCTGCATCGTCGAGCCCTGTAGAGCCGGTGATCAGTTGAAGGATGCGACCCGAGTATTTGCGTCCAGTTGTAGCATGCCCCTTCATCAGCGTGCGTCTCTCCTCGTAATCAAGAGCATACCAATTGTCGTTCCCGTGGCGACGCTTGGACATCGGATAAAAGCAGATTGCCGGCCAATCTGGTAACGAAGGGTAGAGCCTATGTTGAAGATAATGCTCCATTCGCTCATCAAATTCCTTCAGCTTTGAGCTGAACTCGGGGCTGCCCTCGGCCAGGCCTTCTTCCTGCTTGAGAGTTTCTTCCGCATATTGCTCGCTACTCGTCGTGTATTCAGAGCGTTCAGTTTGTGAAAGGTAGGAATAGACGGGAGTAAGGACATCCACACCCAGAGAGAGTGTGAGTCGCTTCTCGAAGGTATTCGCGATCTGAAGGTCCGGAGTGAGAAGCATGAACCCAAGGTCCGCCTTGGGTGTGGCAATAGTGAAGGTTAAAAGCTGAGTGTCCGGTGTGGTTCGAATTTCCTGAATGAGCTCGGTAAATCCGGTCTTGGCCTCTCGTTTTTCACTTTCGTCCAGCATCTGCCACTGTCCGTGGTCGATGTGGTAGAAGAGATGCATTACGTGCCAGCCTTCGCGGGGCACTAGTGGAGGAGCAGGTTCAGACATGGTAAAATCGGTTTTAGCGACGTTTGGGAGAAATGGGCATCCGAATAAACGGGGTGAATGCAGCGCTCTCAGAGTCTGGTCCCCCCTCCAAGACCACGAGCTTCCAGAGACGAACCTGTTCTGTCAGGTATTCATTGTAGTCGCCCAGATCCTTGAATCCCCCAGTCGCTCGGATGTCTGTAGAGGGCTGCTCGCTATCGAGGAAATTCCCGCCTGAGGCCGTAATGGTGACAGAATCTCCGATAAGCTCACCCTTGGGATTCTCGAAAAGAAACCGAAGAGAACCGGAGCCAGAGGATTTCAGAGTGACCCGGGCCGCGGGAATGAACTTGGTGCCGAGTTGGACGCCTCTGTCTGACTCAGGATTTACTTTTCGCCAGTAGGTCTCGATTTTCTCGATGATCAGGTGCTCTCCTTTTACCGGGAAGTCAACATTCTCGGATGTGCTGGTGGTAATGTTTCCAAAGAAAAGCCTGAGGGCAAATACCCCGATGAGAGTGATCGCGAGGGCAAGACTGCTCAGCCAGATAATCTCGCGGGTTGAGAACCCCTTAAAACCGGAGGAGGAAGCCGGATCGAGTGGCCCTGAATCAGGGGATTCATCCTTACCGGAAACTACTGCATCCTCCTCCGCACGGGCCTTGGAAATATTTGTTTCCCCGCCAGCGGGTGAGTTGGATTCCATGTCTGCGAGCGGGTCCATCCGGGCTGAGCCAAGCTCTAACTGCTCGGTCCGCTCTTGGCCAGTGCTGAATCGGGGAGGACTTCCTGTAGTAGCATAAAAGATTTGCATCTCTTCCGGAGCTGGGCCAAGGATTGAAGAGCGAAATTCTATCCGGCCTGAAGGAAAAATGGCAGATCGCGAAGATAAAAACCCGGAAAATGTAGATGGGAAGTTCTACGTGGACAGCATGTGCATCGATTGCGATCTGTGTCGGGAAACGGCCCCGGACAATTTTACAAGGGAAGAAGACGAGGGCTATTCGTACGTGTACAAGCAGCCAGAAAACCAGCAAGAGGAGGAACAGTGCCGAGAGGCTATGGAGGGTTGTCCGGTGGAAGCCATCGGCGACGGAACGGACGACTGAATAAGGTTGTCCGACGTAGGGGAGTTGCGCGAAGGAAGATGATCCGGGCGCAGGTTCTCAGGGATTTTCGTGGGGTTGGCGCACCTCTCGATCTAGAGGCCAATGTCTCGACACCTGCTGACGTCCTGAGTGATATCCTCAAGGATTTGCGACTCACTGAGGGGATCGAGGAGAGTCGCCTGCGCGGTGCGTGGAGCGAGGTTGCGGGCGAGTTCGTGGGGAGGCAAACCGAGCCGGTGTCCCTGAATCATGGCAAATTAACCCTCAAGGTCATTCAGCCATCGATGCGGTTTCATCTCGAACAGACAAAGAAAGATCTTCTCCAGCGCCTTCAGCAGAAGTTGGGGAGAAATACAATTCGAGAGGTTCAATTAATCCTCGGGTGACCTCGGAATAATTGTTCTCCTTCCGGAGAAGAGGACCGCTTTAGCCAACAGCAGAATTTTCTACAATCATGTTTAGATCCCTCATCTTGGACTGGTCAGGCACTTTGGTCGACGACTCTGGTCCAACCCTTACGGCGACCAACGCGGTTCTTAGTGCTTATGGGAAGAAACCTATGAGCTGGGAGAAATTTCGTGAGAGCTTCCGTCTGCCCTACTCCGAATGGTATGAAGACCATGTTCCCGGAGTATCCCTTGTGGAGCTTGAAGAGCACTTTCGTCATTCTTTTGATGCGAGCGAGGAATCTGTGACGCCTCTGAATGGGACCCGTGAGTTCCTTGAGTGGTGTAGCGAGAATGGGATTCGCCTGTTTGTGCTCACCAGCATGAATTCGGAAATTTTCAGTGAGCAGGTAAAGAGATTTGGATTCCAGCGCCATTTCGAGGCCGTTTACTCGGGAATAATCGATAAACGGAAGGTGATTGCGGAGCTCATTCAGGATAAGGACTTAGTTAAAGAAGAGACAGCCTATGTGGGTGACATGCTGCACGATATAGAGACAGCGCACTTTGGAGGCGTCTCCTCGGTGGCAGTGTTAAGTGGTTATGACCCGCTTGAAAAACTCGAGACGGGAGAGCCCACCTTCATTATCTCTTCGATCAAGTCATTACATGCCATGCTGAGAAACGGTAGGGCTAGTCTATCGGATATAGCGGGTGACTGGATTGTCATCAGGCGGCTTGCCGTGGATTGCTTCATTGGAGTTCCCGATGAGGAAAGAGCCCACCGCCAGACTCTTCATCTTACTGTTGATATCAGGCCAGGCATGAGCTTTGGCATGCTCGAGGATTGTGTGGAGAATACTGTCGACTATGACGCAGTAGCGAAGCGGATTACCGAACTCGCTGGTAAGCGGCCGCGAAAATTGATTGAGACTCTTTCGGTAGAAGTCGCCGAAATGGTCCTCGATGAGTTTGACGCGAGAGAGGTGATCGTGGAGGTCGAAAAAAAGATTCTGCCGAGAACCGATTGTGTCCTCGTTAAGACCCGAAGGCGTCGAGACAGCTAAGCGTTTTCTGCGGGAGGGATCAGCCGCGTCAGTTTTCTTCTGAGGTTTCGTAGTCGCCTCCCAATGCCAGGTGAAGGTTCAGGCGGTTTTGTAAACGTTGGTTGCGCAGTCGAATCAGACTGCCTCGTGCGTTGACAGCGCGCCGCTGGGATTCGAGGATTTCAAGTACGCTCGACCCTTCAATACCCAGTCCAAGGTCTCTTTCTGCTGCTTGCTGAGCCTTGCTGGCCTGATCGACCTCAATCAGGAGAAAGCTCTCCTGCTCGCGAAGGGATAAGTCCACCTGAAGCGCGGATTCTACTTCCCTGAGTGCTTGCAGGGCATCTTGAACGTATCCGTGAATGCTTGCCTTATTGAGCTCAAGAGCGGCACGGGCGGCAGCGCTAGGGGCTCCGCCCTGATAGATTGTCTGGGCGATGGATGAGGCTATGGACCAGGTCAGATAGGAAGGGTCCAGAGCTCTGCGAAGGTCTGGAGATCCGTTGCCGGCAGAGCCTGTGAGTCGCAGTGAAGGAAGGAGGGATTTTCTGGCGGTGTCGGCCCGGCGGGCAGAGGCATAGATTCTCTCTCGGCCGGCGGCAAGGTCGGGCCTGCGATTGAGGAGGTCTGATGGAAGGCCGGCGGGAACCTGACGCCGCAGAGTGGGCAAATTGGGTGTCGCTTCTAATTCTCCTGCCGGGTAACGCCCAAGAAGAAGTTCCAGAGTTCTGGCCGCCTCATCCCTACGAAGAACCTGGCTTCTGAGGTTGCGTTCAGCACTGGCTACATTGTTTCTGCCGAACTGGACGTCGACAGCGCGAAGGAGGGCTTCGCGATGGCGCCGACTGATCAACGAGAGGCTTTTCTTGAAATCCTGCAGAGTCTGTTTCGCCAAGTCGACTTGCTGCTGGGCTTCGGTCAGGTTAATCCATGCCTTGGCAGTGTTCACTGCCAGTGAAAGCCTCGCGCCCCGGTAGTCGGCGATTGCGGCCCGGTAATCAGCATTATCAGCATCCTCAGAGTCGCGGAGCCGGCCCCAGACGTCGATTTCCCAACTTGCTGCAAAGGACATCCCGTATGAGGAGGCAGAGCTGCCTCCGGAAGATCCTGATCCGTTCAATCTCCTGTTAGCAGTAGTGCCGGTGGTGACCTGAGGAAGTCTCCCCGCACGCGCTCTTATGTTGTTTTCGCGTGTTGCCTTGAGACGGTGGGCAGCAGCTCGAAGATCGTGGTTTTCAGCGATGGCCTCACGCACCAAAGTTGTGAGCTGAGGATCCTGAAACTCAGGGAGCCATCCAGTCGAGATTCTATCGTGCTGCTCTCCAGAGGCTTCTTTCCAAAAAGCCGGAATCCCACCCGAGATCAAATCCGAGGAGGTGGCGTCTTTTCCTGAAGGAAGTCCGCACGCCCCGAGGAGCAGGGCAGAAGGGATCGCGAGGATCGATAAGGAGCGCACCCTCGGAGTTTCAGGCCTCTCGGCGTCTCCGGCAAGCCTTGGTTAACAGCAACCTTTCTGCCTGCGGCTTCGCTAAGTGAGTAGCTACGCGCATTGCTTTGCAAGGGGTGAGTAATACTCTGCCTAGGCGAGAGCTTTACGGACTGCGGCGGCCGCATAATCGCGATTCAATTTGGCAACATTGTCAGCCGATATGGATTTAGGGCATACTGCTTCACACTCGTAGTGGTTACTGCAATTACCGAAGCCTGCATCGTCCATGGCTTGAACCATATTGAGGGCTCTGCGATCCTTTTCCGGAGCCCCTTGCGGGAGATGGTTAAGGTGAGAGACCTTGGCGCTGACAAAGAGCATTGCGCTCGAATTCTTACAGGAAGCCACGCAAGCCCCACATCCTATGCAGGTCGCGGAGTCGAAGGCGTGATCTGCATCTTCCTTGGTTATGGGAATAGAATTGGCGTCCGGCGCTGCGCCAGTGCGGACAGAAACATATCCCCCAGCCGCTATGATGTTGTCAAAGGCACTACGATCTACGACGAGGTCTTTAATCACAGGGAAAGCTCCTGCACGGAAAGGCTCGATCCAGATAGTGTCACCGTCCTCAAAGTGCCGCATGTGTAGCTGACAAGTTGTTGTGCCCTTTTCCCTGCCGTGCGGTATACCATTGATGGTCAACGAGCACATTCCGCAAATTCCCTCGCGGCAGTCATGATCGAAGTGGATAGGCTCTCCACCCTTGTCAATGATTCCCTCATTCACGATATCCAGCATTTCTAAAAACGAAGCTTCAATCGGAATATTTTCAACAGGATACTCCTCAATGTGACCGTCTGAGTTACAGTCTTTCTGTCGCCAGACCTTGAGAGTAAAGTTCATCGCGATCGAATGAGAAGCCTTGGGACAAGGCGGAATCTGAACCCCTTTGCAAATTTCTTCCCGCCGAAGTTACTTATAGCTCCGTATACTAAGCTTAACATTTTCAAATTCAAGCGGTTCTCGGGTAAGTTTCGGCTTTGTTCCAACGCCCGTGTGTTCCCAGGCGCTGACGTGACAGAAATCATCGTCATTACGCTTTGCTTCTCCGGCTTGGGTGCGGCCATCCAGCACTTCTGGATCGTCCGCCTCGAATTGGCTCTCTAGGCGGAAATGTCCGCCGCAAGACTCCTCTCGGTCCAATGCGTCGTGGCAGAGAACTTCGCCAAACTCTAAAAAGTCCGCGACTCTTCCCGCTTTCTCCAGTTCCTGGTTGAGCTGAGCACCGCTGCCGGGAACTCGAACGTTTTCCCAGAATTCTTCCCGAATCTCAGGAATTCGTTTTAAGGCGCTCTGCAATCCCTCTCTCGAGCGGGCCATGCCACATTTATCCCAAATGAGGAGGCCCAGCTCCCGGTGGAAGCTATCCACGCTTCTCTTGCCGTTGGTAGTCATCAGGTTGCTCACCCGGGTATTGGTTTCCTCCAGACACCGGGCAAATTCAGGGTCAGATTCAGTCACTGAACCAGGTTCCTGTTCTGCCAGATAGTTGGCGATGGTAGATGGCAGGACAAAATACCCGTCTGCCAACCCCTGCATTAGCGCTGAGGCTCCGAGCCTGTTGGCGCCATGATCCGAGAAATTTGCTTCTCCCGCGACGTGCAGGCCCGGCAGGTTGGACATCAGGTTGTAATCCACCCAAAGTCCGCCCATGGTGTAGTGCACCGCAGGAAAAATCTGCATTGGGGTGCTGTAAGGATCCTCTCCCTTGATTTTCTCATACATTTCAAAAAGGTTCCCATACCGCGCGGAAATAGAGTCAAGGCCGTCTCGCTTGATAGCGTCTCTGAAGTCAAGGAAGACCCCAAGGCCAGTAGGGGCGATCCCGCGTCCCTCGTCACAGACCTCCTTTGCAGATCTTGAGGCAATATCTCGCGGAGAGAGGTTGCCAAAGGAAGGGTATTTCCTCTCGAGGTAGTAGTCCCGGTCTTCTTCGCTGATGTCACCAGCGCTTATCTCTCCTGACCGGATCTTTTCGGCCAGATCGACACCGCTGGGGACCCAGATTCGTCCGTCATTCCGAAGCGACTCGGACATGAGGGTGAGCTTTGACTGGTAGTCACCACTCACTGGAATGCAGGTGGGGTGAATCTGGGTGTAACAGGGGTTTGCGAATGCGGCACCGCGTTTATGGGCCCGGAAGGCTGCCATCACGTTACATCCCTTGGCGTTGGTAGAGAGGTAAAAGACATTGCCATACCCTCCGGTTGCAAGAACCACGGCATCTGCGGCATGGGCGCTGACTTCGCCCGTGACCATGTTCCGCACAATAATTCCCTTCGCGTGACCATCCACCACCACAAGGTCGAGCATCTCGGTACGCGAAAACATCTGAACGCCTCCATTCGAGATTTCTTTAGAGAGTGCCTGGTAGCAGCCGAGAAGGAGCTGCTGGCCCGTTTGTCCCCGTGCGTAGAACGTTCTTTTGACCTGGGTTCCACCAAAAGAACGGTTGTCAAGCAAGCCCCCGTATTCTCGTGCGAAGGGCACTCCTTGAGATACGCACTGATCTATGATCCCTACTGAGACTTCGGCAAGGCGATGGACATTCGCCTCCCTCGAGCGAAAGTCTCCTCCTTTGATGGTGTCGTAAAAAAGTCTAGAAACAGAATCGCCATCATTCTGATAGTTTTTCGCAGCATTAATGCCGCCTTGTGCTGCTATTGAGTGAGCTCGGCGCGGGCTGTCCTGGTAACAAAAACACTTCACTCCGTAACCGAGTTCCGAGAGGGTGGCGGCTGCGGCTCCACCAGCGAGCCCGCTCCCGACGACAATCACAGAATACTTTCTTTTGTTGGTCGGGTTGATGAGCCGGGACTCCATCTTGTGCTTGGTCCATTTCTGGTCAATCGGACCGGAGGGAACTGCACTCTGGAGGTTGAGGGACATCTTTAGGAAAACTAGAAGGCGGTTACTGTTTTTTGCAATTCCTAGGTGCGGCCATACCCCAAGAAAAGGATTGCGACGGGGATCGAGAGGAATCCTACCCAGATCAGAAGGGCGTAAGCCCATCCTGCTCGCGTAATGAGCAGTTCACTTTTACGGGATCGCAGGCCGAGAGTCTGAAAGACAGAGGCAAAACCGTGCGAAAGGTGGGAGCAGAGGATGGTGATCGCGATCACGTAGAACACGGTATTCCCTATGTGGGAAAATCCGTCGATGATCATCTTGTGCACGTTGTGGACGTCGCCTTCGTGACCCGGCAAGGAGGTCAGATAGGCAGTGCCGTTGTAATCATTTCCGATTCGAACCGTAAAGTGACTGATGTGATAGATGATGAACGCTAGAATGGTGAGGCCACTCCAAATCATCATCCGGGAGGAGCGGCTAGCTCTATTCGTGGCCGGGTGGCTGTATTTCTGACTGACCGCCCGGTTCCGAACCGTTAGCTGGATCGTGAGCAGGACATGAACCACAAGAACTGTAAGCAGGCCAATACGAGCGATCCAGACTACTCCTCCATGCCCCGCGCTGTGGAGCCAGAGAGCATATTCGTTGATCGCATCCTTGCCGGCGAACAGGAGGAGGTTTCCGATCAAGTGCCCGGGGAGGAACAGCAGAAGAGCGATACCGGTGCCGGCAACTAGGATTTTCTTCCCAATAGAGGAGTCCCAGAAGGAGAGAACCGCACGGGTTAGGGCGTTCATAGGCTGGCACTCTCATTCGAGAGTCTCCACCTCACTATATGACGATCCCCGTGATTAGCAAGCTGTGATCAGTTCTTCCTGTCAAGTTTTGCTGGCATTTCCTGTCCGGAGAAAGGGGGTGTTTTCGCGGACTTACTCGCCGTCGGCGGGAGGGGTAACCCTTACCGGAGGGGTGGTGACGCTGGGACGTGGCGGAATCGCGATTGGAGGGGAAACCGCCGTTGCGCCAGGTGCGGTAGGGGGTAGCCCTGCGGCAGTGCCACCTTCAGCGGCTTCCTCTTCCTTCTTCTTCACGATCCCGTCGCGAGCTTTGTCCAGGCTGCTTATGGAGAAGTTGGCAAATTCATATGTCTGCCCGGAGAAGACCTGCTCAAGCTCGAGCTTGTATTTGAGGTTGTCGAGGGTGGCCTTGAAGAGCT
>DIHT01000128.1:17330-19198 GCA_002420305.1 Akkermansiaceae bacterium UBA5689
AGGTTAGCGGTGACTTTTACGGTTCCGACATAGTTGGGAGAGGGTGGAGGAGGTGTGTCCTCTCCGCTCTCTTCCTGCTCCGATGTCTTTGGGCTGAGGTCCACCGTGTAGGTGAATCCGTCAAAGGTGGTTAGAACGGCTCTCCTCGCGTTTTTCGAGTCTTTAGCCTTCGTGAGGGCGTCCTTTTCGAGCACATCCTCAAACCTGAGTGAGTTAAAGAGGGATTTGAATGAGCCGGTAGCGGCAGTGTCCATTTCTTCCTCTTCTTTCAGATCTCCGGTGGAGAATTCCCCATTTTCGTCCTCCCGGGAAACGGTCCAGCCCAGGAATTCCTTATCGTTGGGGGCGCTAAGGGTGATGCTCTTTAGTTTTGCGACCTCGATGAACTTGTAGGAAAGCCAAGAGGTAGGAGTTGCTATTGGTCCCCTGCGCTTATCGGTGTTCTTTGACTCCGCATCGCCCGTTGCCTGGTTGAGAGTCCCAAGCGCCTTCCAGATCCCAGGGTGGTCTCCTTCGCTTCGGACGACAAATCCACGCGGTGCCCGGGAGGCAATTTCTCCAAATTCATCCCCGAGAATAAGATTAACGAGAGTAGATCCATTCCGCCCCTTGACTGAGAGATGAATGCCCCTTGGATCTGCTGGATTAACGACACCTTCTTTCTCCAATTCGGCTTGGTAGGCTTTTGCCTCGTCGGCAGCCTCAGGGGAGAGAAGTCCAATCTGAGCATAGTGCTCTTCCTTAGCGCGTAGCTCGAGGCCGATTTTGAACAGAAAGAGAGATTTCAGGAGTTGCGACACCTCTCCTGGGTTGTCGACAGGGTAATCCTGTCGGTTTGCCACCACCCAACCATTTTCGGTTTGTTTCAGGATCGTTTCATTTTCGGAGTCCTTGATTCGGATCTCAGCAACATCCTCTTCTTTGAAAGTCGTGACGAGGTGGTCTCCGATGTTTTCGTTGTTCGCACTGAACCGCTCAGGAGTGTTGAGAAGGATACTCGTAGCGATGATTGCACTGATGGCGGTAACTCCCACCAGTAATAGAAGGCGTTTGTTGTTCATTTTGCTGCCGTTTTGATTTTGCGGGTGATTCCCACGAGAAGTCCAATGATGAGAACGAGGGCTGGGGTGATGAGCATGTTGGCCCACTCGATGCCATTGATCGTCGCTTGAATCTTCGCGCGCTGGTTTCTGCTGATCTTGTTTTCTTCTCTCTGCAATTCGCGGATCTCTTTTTCGATTTCCTGAACCTTTTCAATGCTCTCGTCGCTTTGGCCCATAATCATTAGGCCGCCACCAATATCCTTGCCCTCCTGTCCTTCCTGAAGGGTCTGGCGGGCTTTCTCCATTAACATTTGGTTTTTCGCGCGTTGCGGGGCGGCCTCAGCTGCGGCGTCTTCTCTGATGTCATTGATAACTTCGAAGGGCCTGCCGATGGAGTCTTTGCCCCTGATGGTCATAAGGTCCTCGTCTCCTGAGAGGCTTTCAACCAGATTCATAATGAAATCCACGTTGTTGTTGTTGCGTGATGCCCCACGCTCGGCGTCACCCATGAAGTAGTCGAAGAGCATGTCGACGTCAGAAATAATCGCCATGGCGCCTTCCTCAGTCCCCTCCGTCATGTGGTGATCCTCTTCGGCTGGTTCGGCTTTCTCCTCTGCATCAGGCTCTCCGGCTGAGTCCTCTGTCGTAGAGTCAGTTTCCGGCTGGGGGGCCTCGGACGAGCTCTCGTCGCTCTCGGAGGGTGCGGGATCGGGTGCTTCGGCGAGGACCTCCTCGGTAGCAGCGGTCTCGTTCGTAGTAGTGTCTTCACATCCCTGATCTGTGCCCTCGGCAGGTGCTTCAGCGGGTGCTTCGGCGGGTGCTTCG
>DIHT01000177.1 GCA_002420305.1 Akkermansiaceae bacterium UBA5689
ACCTAATCTGGCCGGCTGAAGTGGTTCGAGAGATACCTTGGGCTTTTCAAGCTCGGGAAGAATATCGATTTCCAAATCGTCCAGTTCTGGCAGAAGCTCCTCGATTTCAGTGAGGAGAGTTTCAGCACTTGCGGGAGGAGTAGAATCCTGGGTGTCAGGAACAGGGGCCACGACATCCGCAGGCAACTCCTGAGTTTCGCTTACGCGAAAGGTCTGGGAGCTCCATTCGAAATCGGCCAACTCGAGAAGTAGATTGAACTTCCCAAGGGTCCACAGCCCCACGACATGAAGGATTACCGCTACGGTTACGGAAAGGAGGACCCAAAAGCCGAATTTCCGGCGGCTTGAACTTGGATCACGGCCTTCGCCGGATCTGAGGGAGTCCCAAGTGTAGCGCGAGTCGATACTCATCTGATCACGTTAGTATAACGCTGCCAGTGGCAGCCTCAATTCAGAGAAAAGCGATTATCTGCATGGAAATCACTAAAATCCCATTTTCCTCTGCGAAAATTTATCCTCGAAGGGTATCGAACTGGGGTCCCAGATTGAGCAAAACAATGCTGAGCTCCAACTTCGGGGCACTATTTCAGAGTGACAAGGCGCCCTTTGAGTCTTTGCGGCACGCACGATATCCGCTATCGGTCAGGAGTGATCACGAATGATGGGACCGTCGGAGTAGGTCTTGCCGGATTTGGCACGGTGGGATCCGGGGTGTGGAATACCTTGGCTCGTAATGGAGGCCTCATCACAGAGCGGGCTGGATCGGCGGTGAACTTTGAGATCCATCAAATCGTCGTTCGTGATCCAGATAAGCCCCGCGCCGCCTCAGTGCCGACTGAGCTGTTTACTACGGACTGGAAATCGATGGTGGAACATCCTCTCGTCGATATCGTCGTAGAGTTGATCGGAGGCACAGAGGAGGCGTTTGAGCTGGTCGCGGCCTCGTTGGGGGCAGGCAAACCGGTAGTGACCGGGAACAAGGCCCTTCTTGCAGAGCGAGGTGAGGAGGTATTCGCTCTGGCGCGTCGCCACCAGATTCCGGTGTATTTTGAGGCGGCAGTCGCAGGGGGAATTCCAATTATTAAAGCGGCCCGGGAGTCTTTTATTGGCAACCAGATCGACTTGATATCAGGAATCATCAATGGAACTTCCAACTATATCCTGATGCGGATGACCGAGGCGGGGCTCGATTATTCTACTGCCCTCAAGGAGGCCAAGGAGCTGGGATATGCCGAAGCGGATGAGACACTCGATGTCAACGGCTGGGATGCAGCCCACAAGGCAATGCTGCTTGGGACAATCGTGCATGGCTTCCTTATTGATCCTGACGAGGTCTACGTTCGTGGAATTGAGTATGTTCGCCCCCTCGATATTCGTTTCGCCAAGGACCTTGGCTACGTAGTGAAGCTCCTTTGTATCGTGCGGCAACATGAGGATGGCTCGATCGAAATCCGGACTCAGCCCTCCTTCATCCCAAAGACGAATATTCTCGCTTCTGTAAATGATGTTTTCAACGCAGTAGCCATTAGAGGTGATGGATTTGGGGACGCGCTATTTTACGGCCGGGGTGCTGGGCAGGATCCGACAGCATCCTCCGTGGTGTCCGATCTGGTCGATGCAGGTCGATCTTTGAGGCAGGCGCCAAAGGGAGGGAATCAGGGCTTTCTCCCCTATCGAAAGAAGGGGACTCTCACGCCGATCGACGAGACCGAGACGGCCTACTATGTCAGATTTCCTGTGACGGATCGCCCGGGAGTCGTTGCTGATATCGCTTCACTGCTCGCAAAGGCAGGAATTGGAATCAGTGGAACGCATTCCTCGGTCGATCCTGACGAGCCAGATGCCGCCTTTGTGGACATGGTATTTCTTCTGCATACATGCCCGTTTGGAACTCTGAAGTCAGCACTCAAGGGAATTGAGGATCTTGACTGTGTCACGGAGCGTCCCGTGGTCTTTCGGATCGAAACCCTTTAGGAGCAGAGTATCACGAATCTGCATGAGGCGCAGCTAGTTTGGCCGCTTGTCAGGGTCGCCGGTCCAGTAGACGTTATTCTGGCCGTTGGCCGCTTGCCCCATCGCGTCGGTGATATCCTCGAATCGGAACGACTCAACGTGGCCGTCTACGAAGAGAATGTGGCCCTTGCCGTTGTAGCGCGGAGAAAAATTCTTGGCGTTGGCTTTCGGGCCGCCATCGAATCCTCCCTGCAGCTTTGTGGTCTCCTCGGCTTTCTTCACTCCTCGTTCCAGAAAAGCCACAGTGCGATCCTGGTGCTGGATTCCTGCGAGATTGGCGGCTCGCTCCGAGCCATCTTCCCCCTTTACCTGAAGACTGCTGTTAAAGCCGAAAGCGAAGTAGGGTCTGCCTTCCTTTTTGTTGGGTGGGTAGTCAGCTCCCGAAAGGAAGAGGGGATAGCTTTTCTGGTAGAATCTGGGGGCCGGGTTATCTCCCAGCTCACTTACAGGGGCAGCTCCCATCTGCTTTGGTAGCGCATTGTACCAGACGGCCTCCGACTCTGGTTTTGCCGCATTGAGCCAGTTGTCTTTACCGGTGGCATCTTCGAGCGGAAATTCTCCATTGTTGTCATTGAGATATCCCGTAAGTGCAGCGCCAATATCTTGCAATTTGCGGAGAGCCTCGGCCCGGTCACTCTTGGACTTTCCTGATTTTGCCATGGTCGCGACGATGCCGATGGCAATGACAACCACCGCTGCGCCAACAAGGATCTGCATCATGTGGGATTTGCCCGGACGGAGAGCTGGATTGGGTCTGCAGTGGTTGTTCATTCTGGGAGTGGGGGAAGCAGAAGATGGGAGGGAAACCTCCCTTAGACCAGCGGCTGTGCAACTTACTTGCAAGCCTACAATTGAGGTTGTCCTACCTCAATTGTCCCGCCTTCCTCGACTGGTGGAGATAATGGACAGTCGAATATGCACTTTCAGGTCCATGTGGGCTTGCCCGGATCCTCCGATTGCCAGTAGTCTCCCGCTATGAGTCGCGTCTGTTATCTCCTTGTCGTTCTGTGTCTCGGGGCTTCCCTTGGCAACGTCAGCGCTAAGCCCCTGACCTATGAAGGCGCGAATGGAGCAGGAAAAGGAAAACATATCGTCTTCATTGCCAGTGATCATGAGTATAAGTCAGAGGAAACCCTGCCAGCGCTGGCGAGGATTCTGGCCCGCCACCATGGCTTCAAGTGTAGCGTTCTGTTCGGGTTGAACAACAAGGGTGAGATTGCTCCCGGGCAGTCTAATGTGCCGGGCATGGAAGCTCTTGAGTCGGCAGACCTGATGGTTGTTTTTACTCGTTTCCAGAACTGGCCGGACGAACAGATGCAGCATTTTGTTGATTATATGGACAGAGGAGGGCCGATTGTCGGCCTGCGCACCGCAACACATGGTTTCCAGATACCTGGTGACAGCAAATGGGCGAAGTACGGCAATGGGTTTAATGGCAAGGAATATCAAGGGGGATGGGGCCGACAGGTTCTTGGTGAGAAGTGGGCTGGTCACTATGGCGGGAATCACCGCCAGAGTACTCGTCTTGATATCGTGCCGGCAGAGAAAGATCACCCGATCCTCCGGGGGATTAAGACGATGTGGGCTCAGTGTGGCGGCTACCGGGCCGCACCTCTTGAGCCCACCACGGTGCTGGCAATGGCTCAGCCGTTAGAGGGAATGACTGCGGATTCACCGCCCAACGAGAAAATGCCGCCCGTGCCTGGTGCGTGGACGAGAAGCTACCAGGGAAAATCAGGTAAAGCCGGGAGGGTTTTCACCAGTACTTACGGAGCTTCCAACGACATTCTGGACGAGGGCTATCGGAGGCTCCTGATCAATGGCTGCTTCTGGGCGGTGGGCTTGGAGGACGAGATTATGCCTGATGCCCAAATAGCCTTTGTCGGCCCATTTAATCCGACCTGGGGGAGGGGCGGTGGCCGGCGCAAGCCAGGGACTAAACCGTCAGATATGGCAGGCTGGGATACTCCTGTCGTGCCATTGGCGAAGTAGTTGATCATTCCCGCGGCGGCTCCGGCTAAGATGTGTCAGCTGACGCACTCTCCCTGTGAGAGCGGGTGGAGTTGCAACGAATTCGAGAACAGAAGCTTGCGCTCCTTCACCGTGGGCGCTAACCCGGCGGGGTCTTGTGTTTCCTGCGAGCCAAGTTTTCGTGCGGAACGCGTCCATTTCGAATCTCCATGCTTATCGTCCAGAAATATGGCGGAACGTCCGTTGGATCCTTCGATCGCATTCGCAGCGTAGCACGGCGGATCAAGTCCCTCCTGAATGAAGGACACCAAATCGCAGTGGTCGTTTCTGCCATGGGGGGAGTCACGGACAAGCTAATCGGAATGGCGCAGGAACTCTGTGATGAGCCGCCCGACCGCGAAATGGACGTCCTGCTTTCCACTGGAGAGCAACAGTCTATCGCGCTGGTGACCATGGCCCTTAAGCAAATTGGAGTCGAAGCGGTTTCCATCACTGGACGTCAGGCCGGGGTAAAAACCTCCGGGTCACACACGCGGGCGCGTATTGATACCATAGATGCGACCCTGAGCCGGAGCTATCTGGAGGAAGGGAAGGTTGTCATCGTGGCAGGTTTTCAGGGTGTTAATGAGCAGGGGCTCATCCAGACTCTCGGGCGAGGTGGGTCGGATCTCTCGGCGATAGCGTTTGCTTCCTCCGTTGGTGCTGACCTTTGCCAGATTCTTACCGATGTGGATGGAGTCTATACTGCAGATCCCCGGGTGGTCTCCGATGCGAGAAAGCTGCCTGAGATATCCTACGATGAGCTTCTGGAACTCGCCTCCGTGGGAACCAAGGTCATGCAGTCCCGATCAGTCGAATTCGCAAAGAAATATGGCGTAAAGTTTGAAGTTCGTTGTTCTCTCAATAATAACCCCGGAACAATTGTGACTGAAGAACATGAAGCAATGGAAGCTGTGGTCATTCGTGGAGTCTCCATCGAGCGCTCTCAGGCCCGCGTTACCATCACGGGAATTCCCGATGAACCTGGAATGTCTGGCCGTATCCTTGGAGTGCTGGGGGATGACGAGATCAATATTGATATGATCGTTTCCAACATAGCTCATGATGGCCATGCACGGCACTCCTTCACGATGCACACTCACGATCTGGGTCGGGCTCAGGCTTCGCTGAAGCCCGTGCTATCGGAGCTCGGAGGGGAAGCGGATCTCGAAACCGAAGCAGGTATTGCAAAGCTGTCAGTCGTGGGAATTGGGATGCGTTCTCACTCGGGCGTTGCGGCCCAGATGTTCAAGGCCCTTGGGGAGTCTGGAATTAATATCGGAATGATCAGCACCTCCGAGATCAAGATTTCCATTACGGTTGCCGAGACATGTATAGAGGATGCAGCCCGTGTCGTTCACCAAGTTTTCGGGCTGGATAGTGCGCCCGGCTAGAAAGTGTGTCAGCTTCGGGCTCAAGGCGTAGCGCCTGAACGAGCAGGAGGTAATTTAGGCCTCCCTCAAGGGTCATTCCGAGTCTACAGTCGGTCGTGTTTTCCACCGAATTTCGATCGAGCCTCCAGCGCCTCCTAGAGGAAATCAAGGAGGGGGGTCTGTATAAAAGTGAGAAATTGATCAGTTCCTCTCAGGACGCGATGATCCGGCTGGATGATGGTCGGGAGGTCCTCAACATGTGCGCGAACAACTATCTGGGGCTTGCGAGTCATCCGACTGTTGTGGAAGCCGCTCGTGAGTCTCTCGAGCGGTGGGGTTTTGGAACAGCTTCTGTGCGTTTCATCTGTGGCACTCAATCGCTTCACCGTGAGCTTGAAGAGCGGATCACCGCTTTTCTTGGAACAGAAGACACCATTCTCTACCCGTCCTGCTTTGATGCCAATGGAGGTCTTTATGAGACTCTTCTTACGGCGGATGACGCCGTGATATCCGATAGCCTGAACCATGCTTCAATTATTGATGGAGTCCGTCTTTGCAAGGCGCGGAGATATCGCTACCACAACAATGATCTCTCTGACCTGGAGACGAAATTGCAGGAGGCAGAGGCCTCCGGAGCCCGAAGGAAATTGATTACCACTGATGGGGTGTTTTCCATGGATGGAGTTATCGCTCAACTAGACGGGATTCATGAGTTGGCTGACAAATATGGAGCTCTGGTGCATTTTGACGATTGCCATGCTACAGGGTTTCTGGGTCCTCGGGGGCGTGGAACTCACGAACACTGTGGACTCTTCGGGAAGATCGACCTGACTACCTCGACCCTCGGGAAAGCACTCGGAGGGGCTTCAGGAGGGTATACCTCAGGGCGCAGGGAAATCATTGAGTTGCTTCGGCAACGCTCGCGGCCCTACCTGTTCTCCAACAGTCTTGCCCCGGTAATTGTCGCAGCCGCGCTGAAGGTGTTTGAAATGCTTGAAACCTCCAACGAATTAGCGGATCGGGTAAAACGCAATACGATCTATTTCCGGGAGTCCATGGCGGAGACTGGGTTTTCCATAGCTGGCGCCGACCACCCTATTACTCCGATCATGCTTGGGGATGCCGCACTTTCGCAGCAGTTCGCGCAGAAGCTTCTGGAATACGAGGTCTACGCCATCGGGTTCTTTTACCCGGTTGTGCCACACGAAACCGCTCGAATTCGCACTCAGATTTCCGCAGCTCATACCAAGGCGCAGCTTGATCGAGCCGTGGATGCATTTGCCAGCGCGGGTCGGGAGATGGGCGTTATCAGCTAGGAGGTTACCGGGCGGTGGTCCCGGTGCAGCATGAGCACCAAGGGCGGCGCAGGCTCAGGCAATTACTTTGTCGATCACTTTGCCGGCGACATCGGTCAATCGGAAATCCCGTCCGCTGAAGTGATAGGTAAGCTCCTTATGATCGATTCCCATGAGGTGGAGAATCGTGGCATGAATATCGTGAACAGAGGTGCGGTCTACAGCGGCGTGGTATCCTATTTCGTCTGTTTCACCATAGCTGGTGCCTCCCTTGATGCCGCCTCCAGCCATCCACATGGTAAAACCAAAAGGGTGGTGATCGCGTCCATTGCCGCCCTGTTTCTGTGGAGTACGCCCGAATTCTCCTCCCCATACTACCAGAGTCTCATCAAGAAGCCCTCGCTGTTCGAGGTCCTGAAGCAGGCCCGCGATGGGCTGGTCCGTGGCGGCACAGTGCTTATCGTGATTGCCCACAATGCTGCCGTGAGCATCCCAGTTATTATCCCCGTGCCCTCCACCAGAGTAAAGCTGTACGAAGCGTACGCCCCGCTCAACGAGACGCCTCGCCATGAGGCATTGGCTCCCGAAATATTCCCCAGGGTTTCCGCTTTCAATGCCGTAGAGACTTCGGGTCGATTCCTTCTCTTGAGAAATATCCAATGCCTCGGGAGCGGCTGACTGCATTCGATAGGCAAGCTCGAATGACTGAATGCGCGCCTCCAGAGCATTATCGGAAGGATAGCCAGTCATGTGCTGACGATTGAGTTTGCTCGCATAATCAAGCAATTCCCTTTGTTGGGAGTGGGCTAAGCTATCGGGCCTCTTCAAATTCAGAATCGGGATGCCTTTTGAGCGGACCGGCGTTCCCTGAAAGGCTCCAGGAAGAAAGCCGGATCCCCAGTTGGGGGCCCCTCCGATAGGCCCCCCGCGATAGTCGTAGAGAACGACAAATCCCGGGAGGTCCCGATTGTCAGAGCCCAGACCGTAGGTGACCCAAGACCCTACGCTTGGAAACCCGGTCCGGATCATGCCGGTATTGAGTTCGAAAAGTGCCGGGGCGTGGCTGATGGAATGGCCATAGACGCCCCGGAGCATAGCGGTCCGGTCGATCATTCCTGAGAGGTGTGGGTAGCGGTCGGAGACCCAGTGCCCACTTTGCCCGTGGCGGGTAAATTTGTAGGGAGAGGGGAAAAGGCCGCCGACGCTTCGCGCACCCTTTTTGTCAACGACCTCGCTCACGTTTTTCCCCTCATATTTTTTGAGGGCGGGTTTGTGATCAAAAAGGTCCACATGACTTGGGCCTCCATACATGAAAAGAAAAATTACCCGCTTTGCACGAGCGCTGAAGTGAGGCTGCCTTGGGGATAAGGGGGAGTCCGATTCGCTCTTTGAGCTAACCGTGTTTGCCAGAAGCTGCTGATCTGCCATCAGGCCCGCAAGGGCGAGGGAGCCAAACCCGCATCCTGCGTTGGAGAGGAGGTCCCGACGTGTCATCGCCCGGGAGGCGCTAGCCAGATTAATCGACATAGGCGAATTCGTTCAGAGTGAGAAGAATATGACAGAAGTTCTCAACGGTCTGTTCCTCCTGTGCCATTAACTCAGTGCCCAGCTTGATCTCGGTGTCCGTCGCCTGCCGCGAGAAAGCCAGCCAGTAAGCCTCTTCCACGATAGCCCGCCATTCCTCTGGTTCGGAGTCCGTGGGCCGCGCCTTGGCCGCGGCGATGACCCGTTGAGCAAAATGAGTAGCTTGCTGACGAACAAACTGGTTGTTCAACAGGAGCAGCGCCTGAGTCGGGACAGTAGTTTTTTCCCGGAGGCCCCGACTCTGCATGGCGTCTGGAACATCGAAGGTTTCAAAGAAAGGGACTCTCATCGAGCGCCGCATGAAGACGTAAATACTGCGCCGCCAGGTCTCCGGGCTATCTTTGACATTTGTTGGCCATTTATTGGTCGAGCCTGTCTTTACCGCGTCGCTGGAGACCCATGGCTTGACGCTTGGGCCGTAGAGTTTTCTGTTCAGAGTCCCAGCGGTATTCATGATCGAGTCGCGAAGAATTTCAGCTTCGAGCCGCCTCGGATGCCGTCGCCAATGCAGGTTGTTTTCGGGGTCTATCGCATGCCGCTTCTGGTCCCACTCCGTAGACTGCATATAGGTCGCACTTGTCATGATGAGCTTGTGAATGGGCTTCAGCCTCCAGCCCTCTCTGATAAGTTCGGTGGCCAGCCAATCAAGGAGATCCTGATTTGTTGGCCTGTCCCCGACGCTACCGAAATTATTGCTGGTTTTGACCAGCCCAATACCGAAGTGGTGTTGCCAGAGGCGGTTTACGATCACCCGTGCCAACAAAGCCCCAGCACCCTTATCAACGTCCGTCAGCCACCGTGCCAGCCCTTGCCGGCCGTCTCCCCCCTTATTTTCTGTCTCACGGATCCAGTTGGTAATGTCACTGCTATCGGGACTGAGGACAGTCAAAACTCCAGATCCAACATCGCCTTCTTTCTCCTCAACATCGCCCCTGCTCAACAGTGGGTTTTTTCGGGTATTGCCACCATTCCATGTGAGCGCTTTGACTGTGCCACCCTTGTCGCCGATAGCGACATTGCGATCTGTTGGTTTGCCCGGAAGAAAAAATCCGACGAGGCGATAGTAATCACGCTGAGAGATCGGATCATATTTGTGATCGTGACATCTTGCGCAACCGATGGTCAGGCCAAGGAATGCGGATCCGGTAGCTGAGACGATATCGTCCATCTTGTCATACATGGCCTTTTCACGGTCGACTCCATCTACGTTAGTTACCGTTGATCCTGCGGTAAGAAATCCAGTCAGCGCCTGAGCCAGAGCATCGTCGCCTTTCAGGGAGTCGCCTGCCACCTGCCACTGGGTAAACCTATCGAAAGGCATGTCTTCATTCAGGGCTCGGATCACGGCATCACGATAGGTCCATGCGGTTGGCCGCTCGTTGTCACTCTCGTAGCCGTGGCTTTCACCAAAGCGCGCTACATCAAGCCAGTGGCGACCCCACCGTTCCCCGTAATGTGGGCTGGAGAGTAATTCAGAGACGAGCTGGTGGTAGGCTCCGGGAGAGGAGTTTGCGGTAAACTCTTCGACCTCTCTGCGCGAGGGGGCAAGGCCGATCAGGTCAAAATATGCGCGCCTGATCAACGAGTTGCGAGGGGCGCTGGCATTCGGGGAAAGCTGGCTTTTTCGGGTATTTTTAAGGATGAAATGATCAATCGCGTTCCGAGCCCATGGATTGGCTGCCTCGGTGGGAACTTTTACCGGAGTGAGTGGCTGGAAGGCCCAATAGGCCTGCTCTGTGGCGGCGGCCGATATGATTGGAGCCGCAATGAAACTAAGAAGAATGAGAATTCGCCTCATTGTTGAAGTGGTCTGGCCAAAGTTGCTCGCTTCTTTGGAAGGATGTGGTTGTCCCAAGTGAATACAATCAATGCATCTGGACTACAAGAACGAGAATCAATTTCTCTTCTCCTCAGATCCTCTCTTTCTTGGGCGTGGATGCGGCGAATCAGGGGGATCGGTGAGGGGCCCAACTCCGGCGGCCAAGACGCACCGCGCCGCACGGATCCCCTTTGTCGCTTCTGGGCTGGACTTAGACCGGGGAGAACGAGAGAAGCTGGTGTGGAAGTATGGATCCAGCACTATGACTGCAGGTTGAAGGCGGTTTCGGAACCTTCCCTTGAGCAGTGTCTTGAGCTCTTGCAATCCTATGATTGGGAAAGCGAATTGTCTTCCTACGAGCAGGCGCTGGAGGAAGGGCGAGATCGATGCTTTCCCGGTTTACAGCTTATTGATGGCGATCGAATTCTGCAGGTGATGCCAATGCGTGCGGGGCGGGCACACTATTCGTATTCCTGCGACCATCCTCTCAGACTTCTTGCCTTTCTCGGAGCGAGTAAAACCCTGAGTGCATGGGGCGTAGCGCCTGAATACCAGAGTGCTTTGATCAAGGACCACTTTGAAGGAGATCAGAGAAAACTTGTCAGGACGCTGATTCAATTGGCGCCTGATGACTCCTAGCCGTTCTTTTGAATAAGGAAGGGGCGAGTGAAATCCCCAGATGCCCGGAAGTGCTCACCGCGATCTGTCTAATGAGGGCTTTCCGGGTGGATTGATAAAATACAGAAGATTCTATTTTGCTATCCGCAAGGCCGTGACTTAAAGCGTGGAAGCAACAATGTGGGTATGGTCGAAGCGCTCGGCAATAAGTAAGGAAGATCTCTGGGAGGAGCGTTTTCATGGGAATCAGAATGCCGTTATTACTAGGCTGGGAAGTGGGAAGTTTCTCCGAGTAGATCTCTATTGTGAAAGAGAAAGCGACGCTCTTGAGTTAGTGGAGCAATTTGGAGGGATCATTCGACATCTTAAGGAGGTGGACTGGGTCTCAGAATCGGCGAAGCCCCTCCCGCCACTGAAAATTCGTGATTGCCTGCTGGTGACCTCCGAAACAAATGCGGTGAGGTTGGGAGAGCTGAAGGAAAACAGTGGCGATAGGGCAGTAGTGATTATTCCGGCTGAAATGGCTTTTGGAACCGGGGACCATGCCACTACATCCTCTTGCCTGAGATTTCTCGCCGATGAGGCCGGGAGGCGGCAAGGAGAGTGCTGGAGCATGCTGGATCTCGGGTGCGGGACTGGGGTTCTGGCCATTGCGGCAAGCCTGCTAGGTGCAGCTGGGTGTGAGGCGATGGATTTTGATCCCAACGCGGTTTCGGTGGCGCGGCGTAACGTAGAGCGAAATAATGCGTCCGGGGTAGTGGTTTCACAATCGGATCTGGATGATTGGATTCCGGGTAATTCGTATGACGTCATCGTGGCGAATCTTTTTGCGGCCGTGCTTCAACGATCCTTTGAAAAAATGGCCCATGGCCTTGCGGTCGGGGGGAGTCTGATCCTGTCCGGGGTTCTGCGGGATCAATGGGACGATACTGAGAAGGCTGCTCAGGCTGTAGGCCTGACTTTTGACATTGTCCATAGGAGAGGCAAATGGATCGCGGCCAAGGGCAGCCTGGCCTGAGCCCGAGGAACGGGTTCTGCCTCCATCCTCCTTAAAAAAGAGCTCTTGCAGGGCGGATATTCTCCGTAATGCCAGAGATCTGAATTTTTCTTTTGTCGCCAGCCGTCCCGTCGACGAGCATTCCTCCGTGAAGAGCTTCGTAGTTTTGGCGATCTTGCTTCTGATTCCCAGTATTGGGTATTTTCACAGGCAGATTTTCCTCAGCGAGCTCAAGCCGAGACTTGAGAGGCAGGTCGAGGGAATCCTGAAAGAGGAAGGGGTGGTCGATCCAGGTGTGCGGCTTGATTATCTTGATGCGTTCATTTCTGGGGCAGTAGATTCAGATTCGCAGCGAACCCGGGTCGTTGCCCGGGTTGACGCGTTATCCGGAGTACGGGTAGTTGGTCGTGCGAGTGAACTACGAGCGCCCGGCTGGTTGCGAGTGGAGAGGGAGAGAGGGCGTTTCAGAGCGAGCGGCGTTGTTTCCGAAGATCTGGTGGTTGAGCTGGCCGCCCCTCTCAAGGCGCTCCCGGGGTGGGACACTGGTCTCGAGCGGCGTGAATTCGTCGTCGACCCTGAGGGGGTTGAGACATGGGCAGAGTTTCTCGCATATTATTTCCGGGAGCAGGGCGATCGTAGTGTGGAGCTTCGGAAAGGCGGATTGACGATCGGAGGGGACACCACCAGCGGGCTTAGAATCGATTGGCTTTCGAAGGCCAGTGAGGTCGTGCCCAAGGATATGGTCTCGGATGAGTTTGTATTACGCTCGTCTCCGTATCATTTTCCGGGATACCAGCCTGAGTCTCTGCAGAATGGAACCGTGCTTGGGCAATTACGACGTAAATTGAATGACAGCGTAGTTACCTTTCGCCCTGGTAGCGAAGAGCTCCAGAGCGGTGACCGTGACAAGGTGATCATTGCCGCACGGGCGATTATTACTGCGGGTGAGGGAGCCCGCTACGCAGTAGGAGGGCATCCAGCACGCGATGGGAATGCGACCGAAAATAGTCGGCTTGCGCGCCTCAGAGCGGAAATCGTTGGAAAGATTCTCGTGGATCACGGGGTGCTGCTGAGGCAAATTGAGACCCGCTCCTTCGGTGTAGCTCCCGGGGGAGACCGTGATAATCAGGTAGAGATCATGGTGAAGTAAGAGAGCCCCGCCGAAGAGACAGATTCCGCATGGATGCGATAACCTATTTTCTGGTCAATTATGGCCTCTACAGTTTGCTGCTCATCGTGCCGGCGGCGTTACTGGGAGCGGCTCTGGGGTGGTTTGCGTGGGGGAAGTATCGTGCGGGGGAGATTGAATCGAGGCAGCGCCTCGAGGAAGCAGAGCAGGTGAACGAGGTTGTAGAGATCGCCTTGAGCAAGGAACGGGAGCGCCTCAAGAACTATCAGGAAACCGGAGCTCTGAAGGGTGCTCCGGGAAACTCTCCGGATCTCGAGAGGAAAATAGCAGATCTGCGGCGAGATAACGAGGAACTCGAAAAGATCCTGAAGGTGGCCCGCAAGGAGAGAGCCGCAGTGGAGTCGAGCCTTGCTGAAATGGCCCAGCAGAAGAAGAGCATCGAGAAGGACCTGGCTGGGATGAACCTCGAAAGAGAGGAGATCGAGAAGAGGCTGGCATCGCAGACACCAAGCGGGGCTGGTTCTGGAGGGGCTCACACGGCAGGCAGACGGGAAGCTGAGAGAACCGGACAGGCGGACCCTGTAGTTTCCAAAGGCGAGAGGAAAAAATTCAAGGTCGAGAAGCGAGCGTTGGAAAAGGAGCTGGCATCTGCTGAGCGAGATCTCCGAAAGAAGCTCTCTGCCGCGGAGAAGGCCGCAAGCCGTCAGTTAAAAACACTGGAAAAAAAGACCAGAGGGCTTGAAAAGCAACTTGAGGACAAAGTTTCCGAGGTGGATCACCTGAGTGCTGCAGCAGAAAAGCTGGAGCGTGATCTTGTCGAGGAGCGGGCGGACATGCAGAAAACGGAACGAGAGCTCCGCGATCTCCAAGGGGTGAGTGAGGGGGTTGAGCGTGCGCTGGGGGAAGTGACTAGAGAACGGGACCTTAACGCAGCTGAGCTGATAGCCGTCAGAGAAGAATGCGGAAACCTCAAGAGTAAGTTGCAGGTAGAAGAGGAGGACCACAGGAAGGGTAAAGATCTGCTGGAGGAAGAGCTTTCATCTCTGCGGGGAGCCAGCGTTGCTCTCGAAGAATCGCTCGCCTCGTTAGAGGGGGAGCGGGGGGATACAGAGAGGGAATTGTCTGCCCTGGGGGAGGAGCGTGAGATGCTTCAGGCAAGAATCGAAACGCAAGAAAAAGAGAGGACAGGAGAAAGGGCCAAGCTTGAGGAGGAACTCAAGAAGCTCCGCGAGACGCGTGAAGTCATCGAGGGAAACCTTACTGCAATCACAAGGGAACGTGATGAAGGAAAGAACGAGCTGGAGAAGGCGAGATCTCGCCATGAGGCAACAAAGGTTCGGCTAGAGAAGGAAGCACAAAGCCATCAGAAGCAATCCGAGAAGGTCTCAAAGGAACTTCTGGAGACACGGAAGGAAAGGGACGCTCTCCGGGAGGTAGCGGAGGCTGATGCTGTTGAGCGTGATACTCGTGAGAGAGAGCTTGTTCGATTAAGGAAAACGGAGGAGACGCTTTCCTCTCAGGCGGAGGCCGCGGCCAAATTGCATCAGGAGGAGGCCGAGAAAAACTCCCAGCAGCTGGAAGAGTTAGAGCGTAAAGGTGGAAGTCTGGAGTCGCAGCTGAGGACAATTCAGCAAGAAAAGGGGGGAGTAGCTCGCGAGCTTGCCAGTATGGCAGATGAGCGAGCACGGCTTGAGAGCGACCTGCTTCTCTCAAGGCAGGCCGTGGAGAAAATGGAGTCGCAGCTGGTGGAAGCAGAATCAGCTAGGGCGAAGCTGGAATCAGACAGCCGGGAACTGCAGAGCAAATACCAGGATACGGATGAGAAGCTGAAAGTAACTAATGAAGAGAAGGTGTTGCTGGCCGTGACGATCGGAGAGCTTGAGGAGCGGGTCGTGCGGGGCAGTAGTGAACTTGAGGATTCTTCGGGCAAAGAGGCGGTCTTGAAAGATCAGCTGATGGCTGCCCGGCGTGAGATAGAGCAAGTCCTGCTGGATCTTGAGCTGGTGCGCCAGGAGCGTGAACGGGAGCAGGAAGAGCTGCAACAGTGTCGGGTATCCGAAGGGAAATGGTCGGATGAGCTACACCGCCTGCGTGAGGAGAAGAAAGAACTTCATAAGCATATGGCGATCCTGTCAGGCGATAGCAAGGCGGAGGTGCTTCTCAAGCAGATCAAGGCGGAGAAAGACCGGATCCAGCATGAGCTGGGTGATCAGCAGCGTGAACGTCAGCAGGTTGAGGATGCTGGCAGGATACTGCGGACAGAAATCACTGGATTGCGTGCCGAGCTTGTGAAGGCGGAAGAAAAGTTGAAGGAGGTGAATTCTCTTCAGGGGAAATTGCATTCCACGCAAGAGCGGGTTCGGCGTGCTCAGACCGAGCTCACCAAGTCAAAGGAGGAACAAAATACCCTGAACGAGAAGCTGACTTCCATTGAGGCTGCCGCTGTGGTGGCCGAGGAAGAGAGGAAGCGTCTCGAGAAGAGGCTGGAGGTGGTCAGGCAGGAAGGGGAGCATGCGCTTAAGGAGGCGGTCTCAGCGGCAAGGAAGGAGGCCGAATCAGGCCGTGAAGCCGCGGAGGAGGCTCTGCGCGTTGCCCTGAAACGCGAAAAAGAGCAGATCGAACAGCACGTCGGGGCGGCTGCCGCGTTGAAAGCAGAGCTCGAGGCTGCTAAGCGCCCCAAAAAGCAGGCTGCGCAGAAGGCTTCCTCAGGGGAGGAGGTGGTCAAGCTGCCGCCGCGGCGCAAGGTCAAATTGGTGAAAGACCCACGACTGGGCAAAATATACCGGAAGGCCCCGAAGGAAGTCGATGACCTCACTAAACTACAGGGGGTGGGAGAGGTGATTTGCCGGCGCCTCCATGATGCGGGCATCTACACCTATCGACAGGTTGCCGAATGGAGAGCGCCGCAGGTACGAGCAATCAGTGAAGATCTCAACCTCAAGGAACGAATCCGGCGGGATGGCTGGCAGAAGCAGGCTCGGGCTCTCCACAAGAAGAAGTACGGCCAAGCGCCCTAGATCCGCCTTAAATTACCGAATTCCGCTTGCATCCTTGAGGAGCACAGCTATCAACTCCTCCCGCTCTGGAGGAGAGTGTGTTCGCCCAGCGTCCGTGACTCCGCCTCTTTGGGCGGCATTCACAACTACTCTTACCGATGGATCCAGACTCGCTTTCTTCCCGTGTCCAAGGGGTTACGCCCTCTCTCACCCTTGCCGTTACGAATCAGGCCAAGGCATTGCGTGCCCAAGGAGATGAGGTCTACGGGCTAGCTGGAGGAGAGCCCGAAATCGACACCCCCGACCATATCAAGGCGGCAGCAATAAAGGCTCTTCAGGACGGCAAAACCAAATACACCCCGGCTGCTGGAATTCCGGAGTTGCGCGAAGGCATTGCGAAGAAACTTCATGAGGACAACGGTCTCAGCTACGATCCGAAGCAGATCTGTGTTACCTCCGGGGGAAAACAGGCGTGCATGAACGCCATCATGGCAATGTGCGATGAAGGGGATGAGGTGATTATCCCGGCGCCCTACTGGGTGAGTTACCCTGAGATGGTGCGGCTCTGTGGAGCTGAGCCAGTGATCGTGGAGACGAGCGAGGAGGATGGATGGAAAATGACTGCTGAGCAGTTTGAGGAGGCGATGACTCCAAAAACCAAGATGGTGATCATCAACTCCCCCGGGAACCCGACTGGAGCAGTTTACACCGAAGAGGAGTTGCGTGCGATTGGAGAGGTAGCCTCCTACGAAGATATCATGATCCTTTCAGATGAAATTTATGAGAAGCTCATCTATGGAGACCATAAGCACGTCAGCATCGCCTCGATCAGTGAGGAGTTGAAAAGTCTCACGGTGGTTTGTCACGGTTTTGCGAAGGCATATTCAATGACCGGCTGGCGGATTGGATATACTGCGGCTCCGCCCGAAATGGCGGCCGCCATTGCTAAAATCCAGAGTCATACCACGTCAAACGCAACTACCTTTGCCCAATATGGAGCGCTCGCCGCTCTCAGCGGTTCGCAGGACTTCGTCGAGGACATGCGGAGTGAGTATGATGTGCGCCGACAATTTGTGCAGGCACGCCTCAGCGCCATTCCCAATATCAGCGTCCAAGACCCGGGGGGCGCTTTTTACTTCTTTGTCAATTGTGAGCCTCTTGGTCTGAAATCACAGAATCTCTGCGACAAACTGCTGACCCGCTACAAGGTTGCAGCAGTGCCAGGGATCGCCTTTGGGCACGATTCTTCCGTTCGCTTGAGTTACTGCACAACTCTTGATGTTCTCAACGAGGGGATTACCCGTTTTGAGGAATTCTGTCGCGCACACTAAGGGAGCCTAACGCCGGGCCCCTGGGCACGTGTGACATCAGAAGGACCGTGATTAACAACGCTCACGGAATTGAAATAGGAGGGCTGCTTGAAGCGGCCCGGCTAGCTGGCGCGCGGATCCTCGAGGTCTACGGGCGTGAATTTGAGATAGAATACAAGGGAGACGATTCGCCTCTTACAGAGGCCGACAAGGAATCCAATGAGGCGATCATGGCCTTCCTCGAAAGGGATTATCCGGACGTCCCTGTGATCTCAGAGGAGAATCAGCAGGTTCCCTACAGCGAGAGAAGCAGTTGGCCAAGGTTCTGGCTGGTGGATCCTCTCGATGGAACAAAGGAATTCATAAAGAGGAACGGTGAATTCACCGTCAACATTGCGTTGGTTGAGCATGGGAGGCCAGTGGTTGGGGTGGTCTATCATCCGGTCGATGATACGTTATACGTTGGTGTGGAGGGGGCCGGAGCCTGGAAAATATCAGGAGATTGTGCCGCCGAGGAGATTGAAGGAGGAGCGCATTACATGGAGCGCACCAAGATCAAGGTCGTTGCCAGCCGTTCACACTCGAGTCCGGAGGTGGCGGCTTTTGTCGAAGAGATTGAGAAGAAAGGCAAAGAGGTGGACTTCCTCTCTGCCGGCAGCTCCTTAAAGCTCTGCCTGGTGGCGGAGGCCTCGGCGGATGTCTATCCCCGGTTTGGACCTACCATGGAATGGGACACTTGTGCCGCCCATGCGGTGGTCAGCGCGGCCGGCAAGCAGGTGCTCGACATGGTAACCAGAGAGCCTCTGAGCTACAATAAGCCGAACCTCCTTAATCCGTTTTTCATCGTAGAATAGGGTAGAGGGCTATGCCCTAAGTGTGCTGTTGCCAGGGCCGGGGCCTTACGGTTCTATTCATACTATGGGTCCCCGGTACTCTCTCTGGATAGTCTTGGCCGGCGTCTTGGCAGGCCTTCTGGTAGGTTTCCTCGCAGGACGCGGTTTGTTGGGGCCCCTGGGGCCCCAAAGTCCTGCGGCCTCCTCAAAGCCCCCCTCAGATCTCCCCTAATGAGAGAGGGACGGTCACCTAGCGCGGCAGGTCAAACTCCATCTGGTCTCCCCCGGCCGCGGACCAGGCTTCATAATTTCGCCTGCGGAGCTCGGCAGCGAATTCCCGGGTATAACCATGCACCGTGATGACTCGCCTCGGATTCACCCGTCGAACCGCCTCAAGGAGTCCCGGAAAGTCAGCGTGATCAGAGAGAGGGAATGCGGCATCAACACCAAAGCGGTAGGTAGCGTTTTTGTTCAGTGCCCATCCAGAGAGCATCGCCGTTCTTAAATTGGGAATCGAACGGAATTGTTCGGAGCGTACTATGTTAGGTGGGCAGATAAATACATGGTTGGGAGGAATAGTATCTTCGAAGATGAGAGGAGCAGATAACGGACATCCAGCGTGACGACAGGCGGTCGTCATTTTTGCCACTGAGGGATGAGAAACTGTTGGGATGCCGGCACTAGTGAGAATGGCATGAGCTTCTTGAGCCTTTCCGAGTGAATACGCGAGAAGGGCGGGGGTAAATTCTTCTTCAAGGCATTCGTTGACAAAATTGAGAATCATGCCGGTGATCTCATTTCTGCCGGGAAAGGTCCATTGGGGAGCCCCGAAGGTCGTCTCCATGACCAGAGTGTCTGCCTGGCGGAAGACGGGTTCCTCGGCAGTGAGGCTCGGCTGCACCTTGAAATCGCCGGTGTAAAGGAGTGATTCTCCATCAGATTTCCGAGTGACATGAAGCATGGATGACCCGTAGATATGCCCCGCGGGCAGTAGTTGCAGTCGGTATGGACCGACATCCAGAGGTTCGTGGAAAGGCCTGGGGTTGAGTCGCTCGTCAGCTACATTGTAGCGAGCTTTCAAGATGCGAGCGGTAGGCTCAGAGCACAGGATATTCTCGTGTCTGGCAAAGTGATCGGCGTGAGCGTGTGAGATAAAGCCGTTTTCCCAGGGCGTGCGCACATCAAGGAACAGTTCAAGTCCGGGAAGATAGAGCCCGTTGTCAGTTTCAAGCTGAATAGGTTCACGCATGGGACGTCCGGGGAAGGTGTATACCGGGACACCGGCGCTGTGAATCGGAATGTCAGGCCGGTTACTGCGTCGTTATCCTGTGAGCGGTGCGCTCGTGCAGAGCTTTTACCTCTCCGATGAGAAAGGCGGACCCGGTGATGAGGGAGGGGAGGTTCGTGGAGCTTTCGAGAGCTGATTGGAGGCTAGCGTGAATGGTAAAGGCTGGGGCCTCTTCGGGCAGGAAAGCGGCGAGTTCTTCCGGGGCGAGGCCCCGGGGAGAGTTCACTGGAGCGAAGTGTAGATGACCTGCGATCGGGGCCAAGGCTTCGAGCATGCCCTCGATATCCTTGGCTTCAACTGCTCCGAAGATAAGGTTGGCCTTGGTCCTCCCAAACTCTCCTCGCCAGGTTGCCGCAAGCGCTCTGGCTGCAGCAGGGTTATGCGCGATATCAAGAATGGTGGCAGAGGAATGTTCTTCCGGTGAGAAGTCCACCCTTTCAAAACGGCCCGGCCACAGGGTCGAACTCAGGCCAGCCTTAACCGTTTCATAGTTGAGAGTGATTCCGGCGGCGTGCAAGGCTTCGACAGCGAGGGCTGCATTCTCCTGCTGATGCGCTCCAGTCAGCCCAAGAGCATAGCCTTCCAAGGGTTCCTCGACGAATGTGAGAGGTGCTCTCCGCTCATTCGCAATCTGCCTGATGATAGCATCTGCCTCTGGCAGTTGGTTGGAAGAGATGACGTTTTTGCCTGGAACGATGATCGCAGCTTTTTCGGCAGCGATATCTGTCAGGGTTTCTCCGAGCCACTCCTGATGGTCCATTCCAATTGGAGTGAGGACTGCAATGTCTGCAGGGATTGCAGAGGTCGCATCCAAGCGACCTCCCATCCCGGTTTCAAGAATGACTAGTTCGCATTGGCGCTCTGAAAAATACTTCATTGCAAGCGCGAGGCTGATTTCAAAAAATGTCGGGTGGGGGTCCCATTGCGCCACCATTTCCCTGAGTGAGGACAGATGCAGGGCGATTTCATCTCGTTCAATCTCCATTCCAGAGACCCGGATGCGCTCCGGGTAGTCAATAAGGTGGGGGGAGGTAAAAAGGCCCGTCCGCGTGCCGGTTGCGCGCGCTACAGAATCGATAAAGGCACAGGTAGAGCCTTTGCCGTTGGTGCCGGCTACATGGATGACCTTGGTGTTTCGCGGGGGGAAGGCAAGATACTCGCGCAGCAGGCGTTTGGGTCCCTCCAGGCCAAGTTTTATTCCAAAAAACTGGGTAGAATATAGCCAGTCCAGGGCCTCAGAGTAATTCACGGGCTGCTGTCTACTCCTGTCCGGGCATCATGTAGCCCAGTAACTGTATTATCCGTTCCCGCAGGAAGCGGCGCTCCACGATGGAGTCGATGAGGCCGTGTTCCAGCATGAATTCAGCTGTTTGAAATCCGGCAGGAAGGTCCTGATGTGTCGTCTCCTTCACCACGCGGGGGCCAGCGAATCCTATCATGCATCGAGGTTCAGCGAGATTAACGTCGCCGATCGTAGCAAAAGAAGCGGTCACTCCTCCAGTGGTGGGATGCGTAAAAACGGAAATATAGGGCAGTCCAGCATTATTGTGCCGGGCGATGGCTCCACAGGTTTTTGCCATCTGCAAAAGAGAAAGCATGCCCTCCTGCATGCGAGCTCCGGATGATGAGGAAAGAATAATAAGCGCACGTTGCTCACTTGTCGCCATCTCGACTGCGCGGGTGATCTTCTCTCCTACTACAGAACCCATAGACCCGGCAAAAAACCGGAAGTCCATGACTGCCAAGGCAGCAGGATGGCGTCCGATATTGACGCGCCCCGTGACCACTGCATCCTTCATCCCTGTCTTATTCTTGAGAGTGGTAATCTTATCTGCGTATTTATCAAAGCTGAGAGGATTGGTGGACTCCAAGGATGCTTCTGTCTCTACGAAGCTGTCCGGGTCGGCCAGCAGGCTGATGCGGTCCTGCGCGCTCATCAGGAAGTGATGATTGCAATGGGGGCAGACCTGATAACTCTGCTTGAGATCCAAGGTGTGAATCAGTTCCCCGCAGTCCGGGCACTTGGTCCAGAGGTCATCCGGAACCGTATCCTTCTTCTTGTTGCCTCTACGGAGTTTTGGCTTGTCAAAGATACCCATAGCTCGGAGCGCGATGGTTGAGGGGACGTGCGAAGGGGCTGGTGTTTTTCGCAGGGAGTGGGAGGCGCGTGGGGAGAGATTCTTGCTGGATGAGGATCTTATCCTCGCAAAACAGTCAGGACAACCACCTTTTCCGCACCCCCTTCCTCCTTTAATACCCGGGCGCATTCCTCTGCTGTGGAGCCTGTTGTGAATACGTCATCAATTAGAAGGACAGGTTTATCCCGTGTGGTTTCAAGGCGTCGTTCCCGGGGGCTTAGTTGAAATGCGCCTTGGAGATTCGCAAGGCGGTGTCCACGGCCCAGAAGAGCTTGTTGGCTGGTATTCCGAGTTCTTCTTAAAGCCTTTTGGCAGCTGAGGTTGCATTGCTGCGCCAGTGTTTTCGCGATTTCGTAGGATTGATTAAACCATCGCCACCTTTCGCGTCTCCAATGCAGGGGCACAGGAACAACAACCCATGGAGGGTTTTTCTGAACGGAGAGACGCGGATCGCTCCAAAGCTCTTCCATGAGCAGTGCGAGTTCGCGGTGGAGATGGATTTGCCTGCCATACTTGTAGGCGTGCATGATCTCGTTGGCTGGGCCCTCAGCACTGGTAACAGAGCGCGCAAAGTCAAAAAAAGAATCCACCCCTCGGCAATGTCTACACAGCACATCCTCTGGGACGAGGCCCTCGATATTCTCTCCGCATTTCATGCAGTAGGGTTGTTCAATCCGTGGAAGGTCTTCACAGCATGCCTGACACAGGTAACGCCCCTTCTGTAAGGGAACACGACATAGTATACAGGAGGGGGGGTAGAGGAAGTCCAGCCACCGTGCGACAAGGCTTCGCAGGGAATTCGATTGAGAGCGAGCGTTGCCGGATGCGGATAGATTCGGCCGTTCAGGATGAGATTCCTGCTCAGTCATCCGGTTTGGAACTCTTCTGGGGGGGAGTGATGCCTCGGGACGGGAAGATTCTTACAAAAAGGATTACCAGTAGGGCAGTAAGAGCCAGAGTCCCCATTGGGATCAGCCCCTCTTTAAGATTGGATCCTACCAGATAGGCGAGGGTATCATCCTCCTGGGGCACGCGAAGGGAGATCTTCTTGAAGGACACGTAGGCGAAAATCCAGCCAGTGTGGAGGCCGATTGGAAGCCAGAGCGAAGCCGTCGCATAGCGGGCGTAGGCAAGAATCAGGCCGATCGCCGTAAGGGAAACGAATTCAAACAGCACGAGCTCAAAATTCTGGAATCGCATCAGGATAGCCTGAAGTAATTGGAAGCCGGAATATTGATTTCGAGGGTCGATGTAGACCGCTCCTTCCGAGAGGGGCGCTCCCTGAATAAATACTGCAATATTGCTGGGAGGCTGGAGAAAGTGCAGCGCTGAAAAAAGAAGGGAGACCAGAATGATGGCTGTTGCGGGACGAAAGGTGCGGAGACAGATGCCTAGAAAAATACCTCGGAAGATGATCTCTTCTACCAGAGAGGCCGAGATAGACGGTCCTAGCGCTTTTTTCCAAGCGAGGTCCCACGGCACGGGGTCTTTCAGGGAGAACCACCCCATGGACACCAGAAGCCATCCAGTGCCATAGAGAAGGCCGGCGGCAAGAAGGAACCCGGCCAGAAGCTGCAGCGGTCCCCACCGGGAATTGCGCAGCGGCTGCCCTCCCGAACGAGCTACCACATGTGAGGGAAGGTAAGCCGCCCATGGTGACTCCCCGAGAGGCGCGGGGGTATTGCGTAGTCGTAGCGAGAAAATCAGAGGGGGCAACAGGAGAAGAGATGCAATGAGAAGGCAGCGTTTGAAGTATTTCGGTAGTTCCGCGCGCCTCGCATGCTCCCCTACATAGTCAACTATCCGGGTGTAACTTTTTTCCTCGGTTATCTCTCCGAGCAGGGTTCCGGCGTTGTAGAGCCAGGGTGTAAGAAGGGCCGCGAGGAGAAAGCAGGAAACGAGATACAGTATGAGCTTAGAGGCGTCACTGCGGATAATTCTCATTCCGTAGCGATCTGTAGGGCTCACTGGTAAAATGTCAAATCGTGTTTGTTCTTGGGATTTTGGAACTTGTCCGTATGGGAGGGGAGTGCAGCGACACTCATGGCGACAAAGGACCAATGAAGGAGTGCGTTTTTTTCGGGCCTCTCATCACTCCTCTACCTGGCAGCTGCATTCTCAATTGAAAGGGGATGAAGAATGGCAGGAGCACCGGCCCATCGGCAGGGAAGAGTGGGAGGCGCTGCGTGATGTTCTCTGGCGTAAATATCAGCGGGGGCGTTGTCCGTGGGAGTTGATCAATAAAATTGACAAGAAACTGGAGGATATGGCGGGTGACGGAGGAGAGAGAAAGGAGGCGCTTTGACAGAGCCCGGGGACAATTGGCTCGCATGGGACCGCCAACATTGCTGGCACCCTTTTACTCAGCATGCAGGATGGGCGAGCGAAGGCGAAGAGCTCATTCTTGTCAAAGGAGAAGGTCCGTGGCTGTTTGATGCGGAGGGGAGACGTTACTTTGATGGAAACTCAAGTATCTGGACGAATATTCATGGGCACCGTCATCCCCGTATCGATGCGGCCCTGAGGGCGCAGCTCGATGAGGTGGCCCATACCTCGTTCCTTGGATTCGGCAACCCCCGGGCGGCGGAACTGGCGAAGAGGCTGACAGCGTTTTTTCCTTCCAGTAGCTTGGAGCGCGTCTTTTTTTCTGATGATGGGTCAACAGCAGTAGAAGTCGCAGTGAAAATGGCGATCCAATTTCGGCAGCAATCTGGTGAGCCGGAGCGGGTGGGCTTTATTGCCTTCGAGAATGCGTATCATGGGGACACCATGGGAGCGGCATCGCTGGGAGGAGTATCGGTTTTTTCCGATCGTTTCCGTAGCTTTGGGTTTCGTGCCACGAGGGTGACTTCGCTTGCAGATCTACGTGCTCTCCCGGCTGAGGAAGTGGCCCGGTCCGCAGCAATCGTCCTGGAGCCTCTCATCCAGGGAGTGAACGAAATGAGACCGTGGCCAGCGGGGCAACTGGCGGAGATCCGTTCCTGGTGTGACGGCCATGGAGTGCACCTGATTCTCGACGAGGTCATGACGGGATTTGGGCGCACTGGGACCATGTTTGCCTGTCAGCAGGAAGAGGTGATTCCGGACTTTCTCTGCCTGGCTAAGGGCCTTACCGGAGGATACCTTCCGCTTGCTGCAACCCTGACGACAGGCAGGGTTTTCGATGCATTTCTTGGGGACCGGGAGCGCACGCTCAACTACGGACACAGTTATACTGCGAATCAGCTTGGTTGCGCGGCGGCCCTTGCGAGTCTGAGGGTCTTCGAGGAAGATCGCGTGCTGGAGAGGCTTCCTGCACGGGTGGAGGCCCTCGCACAGGGGTTGAGAGCCATTACGCATTCTTCCGTTCACGAGGTGCGCCAATGCGGTCTCATTGCCGGGCTCGAGTTGCGGCAGGAGAGTGGAGAACGCTTTTCTGCCGGGGAGAGGATGGGAGAGCGGGTCTGTTGCGCCGCTCGTGCTCACGGGTTACTTACCCGTCCGATCAAGGATACCATCGTCATGATGCCGCCCCTGTGTAGTACGGAGGCAGAGATTGCCGAGGCCTGCGCGGCGCTGGGCAGAGCCGTAAAAGAGGTGGGATAATGAGGGCTCTCGCGAGCTGAGAAAACTATCTGATGATCACCTTCAAGGTCGACAGAGAGCCATTTATACGGCTCCGGGGGGCACCAGGGTCTACCGGATTTGCATCATCATGCCCGATGCAGAGACTCTCCTGAGGGTGCCTGCTCAGGAGGCCGGGCGATTTTACTTCAACTGATTGTCCGCCAACCCGGATGGAGAGCGTTTCTCCACTTAGGGAGGCGAGGATCTTCATTTTGTCTCCGGGTGAGGCAAAGGTGACCTTCTGGAAGACAGGGGTGCCGCCGCGAATGGAAAAAAAGAGGCGGTCATCCTTGGCGTAGAGGACGTAACCCACCGCGGAGCCTCCATGGGCCAGGATGACACCATTGAGTTTTTGGCCCGACTCGATCTCAACCGTAGC
>DIHT01000067.1 GCA_002420305.1 Akkermansiaceae bacterium UBA5689
GGAGCAACCAACCTGAATGCCACCGGCCCATCCTCAGAGCATACCGACACCGCCTGGGACGTTCGAACCTTCGCCAACTTCAACTTCGACGAAGGCGGCTGGTTTAATGTCGACATCTGGCTCACGGAAGACGGAGGCGGAGCTCAGTCGGCAGCGGATATTGGGTTCGGCTACTACAATGACACCTCCTTCAACGTCGGAGACTTCGGCGGGATTGGCTATACCAGCACCTTCGGAATCAGCAGCGGCTTACCCGCCGAGTTTGACACCGACCCATTCGGCCTGAGCTGGGGTGCATATATCGACACCTTTGATCCCGACGAAGATTCGGATGGTGACAGTATTCCCGATGGCTATGAGATCCAGTTTTTCCCCGGAGACCTGACTCAGCTTGGTCCAGGTGATTTTGACAGCGACGGAGTGGCAGACCCTCAGGAATACCTCGACGGAACAGACCCCACCGATCCGGATGCAGACAATGACGGATCCAACGACGGGGAAGAAAAAGCTGCCGGCACAGACCCTGCCAACCCGGACAGTGATTCTGACGGCCTTTTGGACGGAGTGGAATCTGGCACGGGAATCTTTGTCAGCGCTACTGATACTGGAACTGACCCCCTCGATAACGATACCGACGGAGACAATGCTGCCGATGGATTCGAAGTGGAGAGCAATACCGATCCCAACGATGCGAACAGCACCCCGGGCATTCAGATTATCCAGCCCTCCTTTGTTCCAATCAACGAACTCGGCCCCGGGGCTTATGGCCCGGACTTCACCCAGACTGGCCTCAACTACCAGGAAAACAAGTATGGGGGCGGCACCATCTTGAACGGGCAGAGTCAGGCCAATTACAACATCCACGTATCTGGAAACCCCGCTCCTACGAGGTCGGTCGACGCCATCGTTCCCTGGGCTAGCCACGGCGACGGCGGAAACTTTTCCATCCGAAACAGCCCCTTTGTTGACGGTGGAGGCGACAACTTCACGGTTCGCTACAACGGCTATCTCGACATGAGCACTTACTCGCCGGGACAGTATACCATTCACATCGTCTCGGACGACACCAACTACTTCATCATCGACACCGCCGATGGAACGGTCATCGCAGATGACCCAGACTGTTGCGCGGAGCGCACGCAATCCTTCACCATCTCGACCCCCGGCATCTTCCCATTCGACAACGTGTTTGGCGAGCAGGGCGGTGGCGAGTGGACCGATGTAGCCATCAGCGGACCTGGCATTCCGGGGATCGTGGCACTTGGTGACACCGAGAACGGAAGCCCTCCAGTCTACCCGATCGCAGCAAACTCCGAGGACAGTGACGGTGACGACCTTCCCGATGCATGGGAAACATCCTGGACATCAATCGACGACCTCTCGCAGCTTTCGGGAGCGGGAGATTTTGATAATGATGGATCTACCGATGGAGAGGAGCTTACCGCCCGCACGGATCCTACCAATCCTGATACAGATGATGACGGCCTCCCCGACGGAGTGGAGACCGGAACAGGAACCTTCGTAGACACTACTGATACCGGCACTAACGCTCTGAATGCTGATACTGATGCGGACGGACTCAGCGATGGTGTCGAAACCAACAGCGGCACCTTCATCGATGTCACTGATACCGGGACCAACCCTCTCTCTGTAGATAGTGATGGCGACCTCTGCCCCGACGGAGTCGAACTTGCCCGCGGATCAGATCCCAATGAAGCTAGCGGACTCGGGGCAGGTTCGGGTGCCTACCTTCAGAATTTCGATGGATTCCCGAACGGGACCACGGATCTCTGCGATGGCAGCGCGATTGGCAGCAATAACGGCCCGGCCTCTATCCAGGATGGTCAACTCCGCCTGACTGAGAGTGGGCTGGGAAGCACTCACGCCTCCTTCCGGACGCCAGCACTTGGTGGATCAGCTGCCTCGTGGACCATGACCTTCGACTATACCGTCACTGCAGGCGGTGACCCAGCTGATGGATTCTCCGTCTCTTATGGAGCAATCCCTCCCCTTACGAATCCAACTGGCACTAACACCAATGCTGCCAATGGATCTGGGGAAGAAGGTTGGGGCACTGACATCCCATGGGTCTCAGTTGAATTTGATACCTACGATAACGGAGCCGGCGAGGGAGGATTGAATGTGGCAACCAACAACACGGCCCATCCCGATCTTTTCTTCCTTCAGGGCCGGCCGGTGCCGAATGGTGGAAGCCTGAGTGGAACGGCAACCATCTCCTGGGATGGCGATGCCGGAACTCTCAGTGCCTATCTCACAGGCTTGGCCAATCCCATCGAGATTGTGGATCTGGAGATCCCCAATTTTACCGCTGACGATTCCTACATCTGGGCCTTCTCGGCAAGGACCGGGGGAGCAACCGAGACCGTCCTGATCGACAACCTGTCCATCACCACAACTTCTCCCGATATTCATAACTTCTCGGTATCATCTGAGGATGGAGGAGATACCCTTGACTTCGAGTGGAACAGCTATGCCTCCGAGGTTTACACCGTGGTCAGCTCAACGGATCCGGAAGGTGACGGACTCCCTGAAACATGGACTCCGGTTCCTGGTCTGGAGAATCTGACCGCTACCGTACCACTGAACACTCACAGCATTCCCAGCCCGGGAGATCCCCTGAGGATCTTCCACCTGCTCGCCGGACCAGTGCCCGCCCTCTTCGAAGACGACTTCGAAAGCGGCGCCGAGGGATGGACCACTCTGGTGAACGACCCATCCGGCAATACCGCTTGGGAACTTGGGAGCCCCGTTGGATCGACTGGCCCCCTCGAAGGAGCTGACGGATCCTTGAATGCCTGGAGCACCAACCTCGGTGATTATGGCACGGATTCCGATATTTCACTCCGGTCTCCCTCCATCGACCTGTCAGCAATCCCGGGAGCAGAGCTCAGCTTCAAAGCCTTCCGCGACGCAGATGGCTTCGCGGACATTGCTTCCGTGCGTTTTCTTCGCGCGGCAGATCAAGTCCAACTGGGGGCCGCCGTGGATCTGGATATGACCATCTTTGATACGGACTGGAGCACGATCGAGGTCCCGGTCGATCCGGCAGCCCTCGGTGAAGTCATCCTTATCGAATTCAACTTCGCTAGTGATAGCTCACCAGACGCCTTCAGCGGACTCTCCATTGACGACGTCAGTGTAAGCGCTAACTAGCAGGCCTTCTTTTATCAAAGGCGGTGAGGTTTTCGACCTCACCGCCTTTTTTATGACTCAGTAAATTCATTAAAATCTAGCAGTCTTATTACGTTAACGGTTCAGCAAAGACTTCCCGCAGAGGTGGTACGAATGGTGCTGTTCAAGCATCAGTGCTATTGATTAATCTCGCCTAGAGGTCGCCTTCCCGGTTCTGGACAGACTGACCTCAACCATATTGAGCCCCGACTTATCTCTCATGAAAACCAAGAAGCCAAAAGCTACTTCGATCCCCTCTTCCCTGATTGCGACCCTTCTATTCTGCCTCCTGGCTCTTTCCCCCTACGCCTTGGCTCAGGGCGATTTGGATACCGATGGCGACGGCCTCTCCGACACTGCGGAAGCTGCCGCCGGAACGGACCCTGACAACCCGGATACCGACGGCGACGGGCTCTCCGACGGCGACGAAGTCGGTCTCGCGTTTGACCTCAACTGGTCCGATGCCGTGACCGGGACCATCTACTTCCCCTCGGGGAGTCTCGGCAACCCTCCCGCAGTCGGTTTTAGGGTAAGCGTCCCCGGATCGCTCCTCCTTCTACAGAGCGGAGGCGAAGAATTGTCATTCTCCGATCCCTCAATTGTTTTCAGTACGGCAACGCCCGAAGAGATTGATTTCAGCTCCGAACTCGTTGGCCAGATTAACGATTTCAATATTTTTGTGCCCGGTTTTACGGGCGTAAATGTCCAGCTGCTCTCAGTTGAATCTACTGCCCAACAGGTCACTCTTAGTTCTATGGCTCCTGCTTCGGCACCCTCCCGGTGGGTCAGCAGCGATCCTACTATGGCGGATACCGATAGCGACGGGATAGATGATGGAGCTGAAAGAACAGCCGGAACCAATCCGGCCCTTGCCGATAGCGATGGCGATGGATTGTTGGATGGCGTAGAGAGCGGGAGTGGTATCTTTGTTGATACGAATGACACCGGAACCAACCCGCTGCTTGCTGACACCGATAGTGACGGTCTTTCAGACGGCGCAGAGGTCGCAGACGAGAACCTCGACCCAAACGTGGACGACTCCGGTTCGGATTTCGATGGTGACGGAATCACCCTGGCAGATGAGCTTGTTGCAGGGACCGATCCTTCTGATAGCGATTCCGATGATGATACTCTGCTCGACGGAGCGGAACTCGACGCGGGCACTGACCCTCTGCTGAATGATACTGACGGTGATGGATTGCTTGATGGAGTGGAAACCAGCACAGGCACCTTCGTGGACGCCAGCAACACCGGCACCGATCCCTTAGTCGCTGATACCGATGGGGATGGCACTGCGGATGGGACCGAAGTCGAAGAAAACACTGATCCCACCGACATTCTCGACTTTCCTGCTCCAGATATCGACACCGACGGAATCCCCGACGAGTGGGAGCTCTCGTGGCCCCTGATCACCGAACTCACTCAACTTGGAGCCGGAGATTTTGATGCCGACGGGGTCAGTGATTCCGATGAATTTACGGATGCGACAGATCCCACCGATCCTGATGCCGACAATGACGGTGCTAACGACGGCCAGGAAAGGGCCCTGGGCAGCGACCCCTCCAACCCCGACAGTGACGGGGACGGGCTGCTGGATGGAGTCGAGACCGGAACTGGCATTCTCGTGCTTCCAGTCGGTGAGGGTGAAGAACTCAGCGATACCGGAACAAGCCCTGTGTCAGCGGATACTGACGGAGACGGCCTGAACGACTACACCGAGCTACTTCTCAGGGGATTAATCGTCATTACTCCGCCGGTTCCCACCGGAGAAAGCCCGGAGCTTGCTTTTCCCCTCGTCGGAACCTTCGAACCAGGAACAACGAGTTTTGATACTACCGGCTCTGATGTGGGCGACACCGAGCTCGGCATCTATGACGCAGCGGGAAATCTTCTGGCAAATAACGATGACGCCATTGGCCTTCTCAGCGTGGTAACATGGGATCTGGAGCCAGGAACCTACTTCCTTGCTGCAGGATCCTACAACACGATCTTTTCGACAGACTTTACTGTCACCGCCCCGACAGGAGCAGGTTCAATCACGGTCAATGTGAGATCGGGAGCTTTCGATGCTGATGCCCCTATCATCTCTGCCTCTAAGGGAGAGAACGGAAGCGGCGCGGTCTGGTTCAAACTCGACGTGCCAGCTCCAGAGCCCCCAACGCCCGAATTCAGTGGCGAAAGCCCAGCTCTTGCCATTCCCCTTGGCGTCTTCGAGAGAAGCGGCATCACCTTCGACAGTGAGGGATCTGAGATCTCAGATACTGAACTCGGTCTCTATGCGTTCGATGGAGCTCTTCTGGAAAGCAACGACGACAGCGACCTCGGTCTCCTGAGCGTTATTGGTGGAGACTTGGCAGCCGGCACCTACTACATCGCAGGCGGAGCCTACAACATGACGTTTGGAGAGAGCTTTATTGCTACCGGTCCCTCCGCTGGAGAGATCACCGTGAATGTACGACAGTCTGGTCCCGTAGGTGAGTTCCTAGTGAATAATCCTATCCTTACCTCGGCAACGGGAAATGCTGCCGGAGGAGTTGTCTGGTTCACCTTCGAGCGCATTCCCGGGGGCCCAGCTCCCTATGACCCAAACCTCGACGACTCCGCCAGCGACTACGATTTTGACGGCTTATCCCTCAGCGAGGAGATCTCCGCCGGAACCGATTATACCGACAACGATTCTGACGACGACCGGCTTCTTGACGGCCCTGAAATCAGCGCAGGTACCGATCCCCTCAATCCCGATACCGATGGGGACGGACTTGAGGATGCACAGGAGAGCGCGACGGGGATCTTTGTGAGTGCTAGTAACCCTGGCACCGATCCACTTTTGATCGATACAGACGGTGACGGAGCTTCAGACAGCCTCGAGGTTAGCGAGAATACAGACCCCAATGATCCGACAAGCACACCGAACACTCCATTGATTCAGCCCTCCTTCATCCCGATTAATGAAATCGCCCCCAACGCGTACGGTCCTGATCTTGATCAGCCCGGGCTAAACTACGAGGAGAACCACTACCTCGCTGGCGAGCTCACCGGTCTTTCTCAGAACTTTTACGATACCCATGTCACGGGAGAGCTCGTTCCGCAGAGCTCTACACAGGCGGTGGAGCCTTTTGCCAGTCATGGCGAAGGCGGCACCGTGATTTCCGAGAGCACTCGCCCTTGGGTTGACGGAGGGGATCAACCCTTCACCGTCCGCGTCAACGGATACCTCGATATGTCACTGGTTCCACTCGGAACCTACAGCATTCATCTCGGAGCTGGCGGTCGCAACTATTTCATCATGGACACCGGTGACGGCCAGGTGACGGCTCAGCACGGCTGCTGTATCACTGACAATCAAACTACTGAGTTCACCATTACCTCTCCGGGCATCTTTCCCTTTGATAATGTCTTCGGCAGTTCCGAAAACGACGGTGTTTCGTTGTGGTATCAAGTCGGCATCAGCGGACCGGGAATCAACGGAATCGTCGCTCTGGGTGATACCGAGAATGGAAGCCCTGCCGTGTATCCTATCGCGCAAAATGCGAATGACAGTGATCAGGATGGTCTGCTCGATCCGTGGGAATTGTCGTGGCCTTCGGTCACCGACCTCAGTCAGCTGAGCGCTTCATCCGATTTCGATGGAGATGGATCAACCGATTTGGAAGAATTCATCATCGGGACTGACCCGACTAACCTGGATACTGACGAGGATGGTTTGCCGGACGGAGCGGAGACTAATACTGGCATCTTTGTCAGCGCGTCCGATACAGGCACAGACCCTTTTAATCCCGATACCGACGGCGACCGACTGCTGGACGCGGTCGAGACCGCAACCGGGGAATTTGTCAATCTCAGCAACACTGGCACCAGCCCCCATGCCGAAGACTCCGACGGAGACACCTTGACAGACTCTGAAGAACTGCTCCTGAACGGCGTCTTTGAAAATGAGCGCACCGGTGAAAGTCCCGAGCTCGCAATTCCTCTGGGAGAGTTCCGCCCCGGAACGATCAGCCTCGACACGGATGGATCGGTCGTCAACGACACCGAGCTCGGGCTCTGGGATGCCAACGGCACTCTCCTTGTGAATAATGACGACAGTGTCCTCGGTCTCCGAAGTGTTATCTCGAACGAACTTCCTGTCGGCACTTACTACGTCGCGGGTGGAGCCTACAACTCCACCTTTGGTCCTGCTTTCAGTATGTCAGGCCCCTCCAACTCTGACCCCTTCACTCTCAACATCAGACGGGGGGCATTCGATCTAGCCACTCGTGTCGAGGCAACCACCACCGGAAGTATTGCGAGGGGATTCATCTGGTTCACCTTCACCCTCGCTGAGCCCAGTCCCGCCCCCTCGGGTGAAAGCCCCGAAACAGCCATTCCGCTGGGATCCTTCTTGACGGGTATTCTCAGTCTGGACACTGAGGGCTCAGAGATGGCCGATACCAATCTCGGACTCTGGAATGCTGGTGGGGTCCTGGTGGACAGCAATGACGACAGTGCGCTCGGACTTCAGAGCGTGATTTCCAGTGACCTCCCAGAGGGCGTCTACTACCTGGCAGGCGGAGCTGAGAACACTTCCTTTGCCGAAGGATTCTCGGTGGAGGGCGGAGCCGCAATTCCACCACAGGGGCTCACCGTCAATATCAGGCAGGGCGCTTTCGATGCCGCTGCACCGGTCGAGGCCTCTGCGACGCGGGGAGGCGAGGAATTTTTCTGGTTTACCTTCAGTGTTAGCGATCCCATTCCCCTGACTCTGGATCCCAATGTGGATGACTCTGACTCAGACTTCGATAATGACGGATCGAACCTCGCTAGCGAATTGGCCACCGGCACCAACCCGGAAGATCCCGATTCTGATAATGATGGATTGCTTGATGGTGTGGAGACCGCAACCGGCATCTTCGTGGATGGCACCGACACCGGAACTGATCCGCTGGCCTCTGATACCGATGGTGATGGCCTGAATGACGGCGTGGAAACCAACAGTGGAATCTTCGTCGACACCAGCGATACAGGCACGAACCCGCATAGCTCCGACTCCGACGGGGACCTGTGTAATGATGCTGTCGAGGTCGCGAGCGGGCGCGACCCCAACGCCAATACTTCCGGAACTGGAACCACTACCACCTACCTGCAGGACTTTGAAGGCTTCCCTAATGCTACAACAGACCTGTGCGATGGTAGTCAGCTGGGAAGCAATAACGGTGTCGCCTCAATCCAGGGTGGCCAGCTCCAGCTCTCTGCAGATGGAGCGTTTAGCACCCAATCGTCTTTCCGCACCCCGGCCCTCGGCGGCTCAGCGAGCTCCTGGACCATGACTTTCGACTACACGATCATTGACAGTGTGGGGGCGAATCTTCCCGCCGATGGCTTCTCTGTTTCCTACGGGGCGATTCCTCCCCTCACCAATCCAGCTGGCACTAACACCAATGACGCCCACGGACTCGGCGAAGAAGGCTGGGGAGCTGATATTCCATGGCTCTCGATCGAAGTCGACACTTGGGACAGTGAAGTCGGTGAAGCAGGAGTGAATGTGGCAACCAACACCACTTCTCACCCTGACCTCGCTTTTGTCCCCGGCCTACCGATGCTTGATGGTGAAACCCGGACTGGAACTGCGATTATTTCCTGGAATGGCGATGCAGGGACTCTGAATGCCACTATCACCGGTCTGGCGAATCCAGTCGAGATTGTGGACCTTGAAATCCCCGGCTTCACTGCTGATGACTCCTATATCTGGGCCTTCTCTGCGAGGACCGGTGACGCGAGCGAGACCGTTCTGATTGATAACATATCCATCAGTGTCGCCGCGCCAGACGTCCACAACTTCGTAGTTGCCAGCGGCGATGGAGGCCAGACCATCGACTTCGAGTGGAATAGCTTCGCATCCGAGGTCTATACCGTAGTGAGCTCAGCTGACCCTGAAAATGATGGTCCCCCCGAGAGCTGGGCGCCTGTGGAGGGGCTGCAGGATCTCGCTGCAAGCCTACCGCTCAATCAACACAGTATTGCCAGACCGGCTGACGCAGCCCGGTTCTACCATCTTCTGGCTTCTCCAGTTCCGTCTCTGTTCTCAGATGACTTCGAGTCCGGAGCTGCGGGCTGGACAACCCTGATCAATGACGAGAACGGAGACACCGTCTGGGAACTGGGGACTCCGTTGGCATCCACGGGTCCCATCGCGGGAGCCGATGACTCCGCGAACGCATGGAGCACGAATATCGGGGACTACGGTCCTGATTCCAACATCGCGCTACGGTCTCCCGCCATCGATCTCTCTGCTTTACCCGGGGCGCTGTTGAATCTTGATGTCTTCCGCGACGCGGACGGATTCGGAGATGTCGCCTTTGTGAGATTCCTCCGGGCCGATGACCAAACCGTTCTGGGAGATCCAGCCAGTATCGACATGACGGTCTTTGACACCGAATGGACCTCGATTGAGATTCCGGTCGATGCCGCAGCACTTGGGGAAACCATTCTGCTTGAATTCAATTTTCAGAGCGATAGCAGCGCGGATGCCTTTAGTGGCATATCGATCGATAACGTCAGCATAAGCGCGAACTAGGCAAACCGTTTTTCAGGGCGGTGGAGTCTCGTAACTTCGCCGCCCTTTTCATTTCTCGGCCGCCGCAAGTAGATCCTCCGACTTTTCCTGCCTTGGCAGCAAAGCGGTAAGGCCTGTCGCCACCGCCACGAATCCGGTGCTGACCCAGAGACAGCCCGGAAGGCCATGGGAGAGGTACACGACACCAGAGAGCAGGGTTCCAATCAGGCGACCTCCCGCATTCGCCATATAGTAGAATCCGACGTTCAAGGTCACATTATCAGAGTCCGTGTAGGCCAGAATTAGATAAGAGTGCACCGCTGAATTTACCGCAAAGACCGCTCCAAAAAACGCTAGCCCTGCCAGCACCACGATTCCCAGATGGAATTCAACCTCCACCGCCAACGCCAGAGATGCTGTCACCGCCGTCAGGATCCCTGCCCATCGCAAGGCAGAATGTGCTCCACCTTGACGCAGAATTGCCGGCGCCCCAGCTTGTACTAGACCGTACCCGATGATCCAAGCCGCCATGAAGGCCCCTACTGCGGCAAAGCTCCAATTCAGAGTTTCCTTCAGAAACACTGGTAGTCCCACCACAAACCAGATGTCTCGAGAGCCAAAGAGGAAGAACCGGGCAAACGACAAATAATTCACCTCCCTGCTCTTGGAAAAGAGCTGCTTGAATTTCACCTTCGCCTTCGATCTACCGAGATCCTGTCGCATGGTCAGCATGCCACTCAGCAGGACAACAAAGAGCGCCCCGGCCATCATCCAGAGGGTCCACTGGAAACCAAGCCACCCTAGCAGTACTCCTCCGAGAAGAAATCCCACACCCTTGAGCGCATTCTTCGAACCAGTGAGAACTGCAACCCATTTGAAGAGGGCCCGGTTCTCAGCCTCTCGGCTCCCGAGGGCGGGAACCAGCAACTTGACCGCGCTTTTCGAGCTCATCTTGGTGAGGTCCTTGGCGACTCCCGAAAGCGCCTGAGCAGCCATGACATAGGCGACTGAGAGGGCCTCCAACCAGCCCGGCTGAACGAGCGATAACGCCAGAAGAGCAACTACCTGAGTCGCCAGCCCTGAAAAGAGGGTGAGTTTCAGTCCAAATCTGGATCCTATCCACCCGCCAAGCAGGTTCGTCACTACCCCACAGGCCTCATAAAGCAGAAAAAGAAATGCCAGTTGAACCGAAGAATACCCGAGGGAGTGAAAGTGGAGCAGGACGAGCATGCGCAAGGCGCCATCCGTCAGGGTAAAGCCCCAGTAGGACGCGGTAACAATAGTGTAGCTTCGTCTTTCCATACTCCCGGCTCTCCACAAGGACAGGACGTCAGCTCATCAATCCAGCAATCTTGGAAACAAGTTCCATCATGCGGCAGGCGTATCCAACTTCATTATCATACCACACGAGGAGCTTTAACTGAGTACCATCGTTCACCATGGTGGAGGGCCCATCCACGATACCCGATCTCGGATCATTCACAAAATCCGTGGATACCAGAGGCTTCTCCTCAAATCCGAGTATCCCTTTTAATTCCCCATTTGCAGCCTCTCTCAGATACTGGTTGACCTCCTCCGCTGTCGTATGCCGGGCCAGCTCAAACACACAGTCCGTGAGACTGGCATTGAGCAGGGGCAAGCGAACTGCCAGACCATTCAACTTACCCTTCAACTCAGGATAAATCATCGTGATGGCCGTGGCTGAACCCGTCGTGGTAGGTATCAATGAATTCAGTGCTGAACGCGCTCTCCGGAAATCCTTATGGGGGGCATCAACCACCACCTGTGTGTTGGTCACATCGTGCAGGGTTGTGATGAGCCCATGGACAATTCCAAGCTGCTCCTGAATTACTTTTACCACCGGTGCGATGCAATTGGTGGTGCAGGAAGCGGCAGTAACCAGATCATGCACCGCGGGATCGTATAGGTGGTCATTACAACCCATCACAATATTCAGCTCCTCTTTGACAGGAGCTGCCACTACGACCTTCCGCACACCGCCATCAAAATAGGGTTGAAGCAGCTCTCTGGTTCGAAAGGCCCCCGTGCTCTCCACAACCAGATCGATCCCCATCCCTGCCCAGTCTACCTCGCCTGGAGTGGCTTTATCGCTAAAAGTCACTTCCCTGCCCCCGACCAGAAAGCGATCCTCTTCCCCTTCAATATCACGATCCCAGCGGCCGTGAACGGTATCATACTCCAGCAGGTGTGCCGCCATTTTGCACCCACCCTTGAACTCGTTAATATGAACAATCTCTATCCTCTCATCATCCCACCCCGCCCTGAAACCAAGGCGTCCCACTCTTCCAAATCCATTGATTCCTACTCGTATACTCATTTGTTTTCCGTGTTTTGAATGATTCTTAACAACAGGACGAAATCTCGTCTCTCCGCTCCGAAGTCGGAAAACAGAGTTCTGGTCGACCCTGACAACAATCCTGAGAAAGAAAGTCTACCAATTGCCGGAAACCCTCAACGCATACTCCGTAAGAGATCGTCCGTCCGGACCGTTCGGATTCAATCAAGCCGGCCCGGCTCAATTCCTTGAGGTGGAACGACAATGTGGGTTTTGGAACTTCCATGGTTTCGGCCAATTCCCCGGCACAGAGCCTTTCCGACCGGACCAGCAACCGAAAAACCTCAAGACGTGAAGGGTGCGCGAGAGATGTCAGAGCCTGCACCGCAGCTTTTATTTCCATATTTATGGAATTATCGAATTATGAGCCTCGAGTCAATTCGCGACCGCAGATGACGTCACACATAACGCGCCAGACTCAGATAGTTGCCCTATTTGACAGGGTTGACCTCTCTCATCCCGGTGCTAACCTCTCTCTGTGCTGCAGAGAATAACAGGATCTAGCCTGACTCTGGCGATGATCGCTCTCATCGTTCTGCGTATCCCTGCCTTGGGCTTCTGCCCCTGCGAACAGGACCTGACCCTAAATAATGGGTTCTGCTGTCACGAAGACAGCTCCCTAGCCGATTCCGATTGCTGCTCGAGCGAGCCTTTTGAAACGGTCAATTTATGCCAGAACTGCCTAATCGTCCTGTCACTCGACCCAGGTGATTTCAACTGGTCTGGGTCCCAAGCTCAGCTACCGAACCTCAAAGAAGCTCCCGCAGCTCTCCCGGCAGGAATACAGAGCAACTTTCAGCCCGGGCAATCGCCCCCTTTTCTCAACGGTTTCAGCCGTGGATCTGAGCCACCGGGGCGACCTGTGGTTCTCAGACAGACGGGGATCCTGAGACTTTGACTGACGCGTAACCGGCAGCATCTTTGCCGTCGCCAATCCGCTATTCGTCGCTCCAGTCAGCGGCGTAGCTGTCTCATCCGGGCACTACCTTCCCGGTCAACTTCCGGCCTCTAACCCCGGCCCTCTCAATGAACCTCGAGAAAATTACCTCCCTGAAGGGATCTATCCAGAATCCCAATTCTTCCGAACGCAGGCCTCTGCCTGCTGTGCTCCTGCCTGTCAGTCTGCTCATCGCTTTTATTGTGATTTTTGGGCTGATGTTCGGTTCGCGCCTGCTTCCTGCAACCGAAGTGACTACCGCTCCCGTCATTGCTCTCCGCCTCGACCCCGGTCAGAGCGAGACTCAGACCTCGGGCACTCCGGTAGAGATCGACCGAAATACAGTTCTCTTTCAATCCTCAGGATGGGTAGAACCGGATCCGTATATTATTAATGTCCCGGCTCTCATTAACGGCGTTGTTAAGGAAGTCTTCACCCTTGAGGGTCAACATGTAGAGAAGGGTGATACCCTGGCGACCCTCATTGATGATGACGCCCTGCTAGACGTGAAGCATGCCACCCAGGCGATTGCCACCCTCGATGCCATGAAGGTCGCCCACTGCGCAGAGCTCCCGGTACTGAATGCCGAGATGCAGGGTGTCCAAAAAAAAATTGAGGCAGCCAAGGCCCTGCATGCCGAGCTCCTCGATGTTTCTACCCGACTTGCCTCGGTCCCCTCCGGGTCTGTCTCTGCCCTCGAGGTCCGGCAGGCACAGCTCAAAGTTGATGCCCAGAAAGCTGTTATCGACGAGGCAACTGCGAACCTTGCAGGTGTGATTGCCAAAATCAACAAGGTCAACCTCGAGGAGCTTTCGGTGAATGCCAAGATCAGCGCAGCCCAGACTGAACTCGCTCGCAAGAATCTTGCGCTGGAGCGAACGATCATTAGGGCCCCTATCAATGGGATTGTTCTCCATCTTCACGCCGAGCCAGGGAAAAAGAGGATGCTTGCCAGCGATGACCCCAAGAGTGCCAATATTGTCGAACTTTACGATCCCGAGAATTTACAGGCCCGTATCGATGTCCCTCTCTCCGAAGCAGCCTCGCTGCAGATTGGCCAAGCGGTCTCCATCACTACTGACTTGCTCCCCGACACCCGTTTTACAGGAGAGGTCACCCGGATCATGGGAGAAGCCGACCTGCAGCGTAACACTCTCCAAGCCAAGGTTCGTCTGCACAATCCGGATACCCGCCTGCGCCCTGAGATGCTGGTCAGAGCCGCCTTCCACCCAAGCGGCAATGCTGATTCCACAGCCGCAAAGAACGGGAGAACGGCACGGCGGCTAACCCTCTTTGTCCCAGCCGGCTCCCTCTTCGAGCAGTCTCAGGAATCGGCGCGGGTCTGGTCAGTCGAGCGCGGTCGAGCGCGCCTGCGCATCCTCACACTCGGATCTGAAAAACGGGAAGGACATATTCAGGTGATCGAGGGTTTAAAGCCAGGGGACCAGGTGATCCTGCCCCCCTTCGATAGGCTCAAAGAAAATCAACGGATCAAAATTGCCTCCAGCACATGAGTGGACCAAACAAGACCCGGCCGCGTGACCCAATGTTGAACAGCTTCATTCAGATTCACAATCTGACCAAGTCCTTCAGCAAGGGCCAGATCACCATTACCCCGCTGGACAGCCTGAGCCTTGAGGTCTCCAGAGGTGAGTTCCTCGCCCTGATGGGCCCATCCGGATCCGGAAAAACGACCCTGCTCAACCTGATTGCCGGAATCGATACTGCCAGTAGTGGCGAACTCGTTATCGACTCTCAGGATCTGGGATCGCTGTCCCGTGCCCAGCTGACGAAGTGGCGCTCTGTGAATGTCGGGTATATTTTCCAGCTCTACCACCTCGTCCCCATCCTCTCCGCATTTGAAAACGTGGAGCTACCCCTTCTTCTGCAGCCACTTACCCGGTCCGAACGAAGGGCCCGGGTCGAAACAGCCCTCGAACTCGTCGGTCTCTCCGATCGCATTCATCATCGCCCAGCAGAGCTTTCCGGAGGGCAGGAACAACGAGTCGCCATCGCCCGGGCTATCGTCCATGATCCGGGGTTGCTTGTCGCAGACGAGCCCACCGGCGACCTCGACGGAGAATCGGCGGGGTCAATCCTCGAGCTCCTCCGCTCCCTGTCCCGCGACCACCATAAGACCATCGTGATGGTCACCCATGATCCCAGGGCAGCTGCAGTCGCAGACCGCTCCCTCTACTTGGAGAAAGGACAGCTGGTTCGCCCCACAGGATAACATCACGAACTGCTATTCAATTGCCATGCTCTCTCTCGCCCTCAAGAACATCTTCCGCTATCGACTCCGCTCCTCCCTGACCATGGCGGGAGTCGCCACCGGTATGTTTCTGTTCACCACGGTGGAAACCATGCAGCAGTCTCTCGCGCGGGTGACCAGATCCGAGGCGGATGACACCACCCTTGTCGTTTACCGGGAAAACCGGTTCTGCCCTTCAACCTCCCGCCTCCCGGAACACTACCTCTCCGCCATAGAGAAGATCGAAGGTGTGCGTAAGGCGATTCCAATCCAGATCGCAGTCAATAACTGCGGCGCCAGCCTCGATGTGATTACCTTCCGTGGCGTCCCTGCCGAAAACCTGCTCAAGTACAATCCCGATCTTGAGATAGTCGATGGTTCATTTGAGAATTGGACCAGTCGATCCGACGCAGCTCTTGTAGGCCAAACATTCGCGCAACGTCGGGCGCTCCAAACTGGTGACCAGTTTGAAGCGGTAGGCGTCAACGTCTACGTTGCAGGTATCATCAAATCCAACGAGGCTCAGGATAACGACGTGGCCTACGTTCATCTCCCCTTTCTCCAGCAGGCCTCCAAGATCGGGCTTGGAACGGTGACCCAGTTCAACGTCAAGGTTGATTCTGCAGAGCTCCTTGACCCAGTGGCGAAAAAAATTGATGCCACCTTCCGTTCCGACTCCCAGCCGACGGTCACCCGCCCAGAGAAAGCCTTTTTTGCTGAAACCGCCAAGCAGATGATTGAACTCATTGGGTTTACCCACTGGCTCGGACTGGGTGCAGTGGCAGCAGTACTCGGACTGGTAGCCAACGCCGTCCTCCTGATCGTCCGCGGCCGTATCAAGGAAACTGCAGTCCTGCAGACTCTTGGCTTTTCTCGCTTTCGAATCGGCTGCCTGATTACCTGTGAGGGTCTGCTTCTCGGACTTCTTGGAGGTGTCTTCGGAGTTGTCTCCGCGATTCTTTTCCTGCACTGGCAGTCCTTTACCCTGGGCAATGAAGGTCTGACTCTGGCAATTACACCAAGTATCACGGTCCTTTTCAATGGCCTCCTCGTTGCCCTGGTCCTTGGCTTTACTGCCTCTCTCTACCCTGCTTGGCGAGCGTCCCGTCAACCCCTCGTGGAATCACTGAATACAGGCTGAATCTCCAGTTCTCCTTCGCCATGCTTCCTATAACCTACGCAATCAGGAACCTGTTCCGAGATCCCGTCCGCCTCCTCCAGACGGTAGGGGGTAGCGCCTTGGTCGTACTCCTTGTCATAGCAGCAGCCTCTCTAAATCACGGCATGGAGGAATTGCTGCAGGCTTCCGGATCAAGCAAGAATGTGATCCTCGTTGGAACAGGCAGCGAAGAAAGCGTCGAGCGCTCCGAGGTGGGCCTTGAGGCCGAAGCAGCTGCCGCTACTTCGGTAGCCGGTCTCGCCAGCCCTCTTGGCAACACGGCCGCCTCCGGTGAGATTATCTACATGGCGCCCCTTGCGATCCCAGGAGGGCAGGAAAAGCCTTCCCTGCTCCGGGGAGTCACCGAGAAAGCTCTTCTCGTACACCATCGTGTTCGTATCCTCGAAGGCTCCTTTCCAAGGACTGGAGAGGTGATGGTCGGGCGCCTCATGCACCGTCGATTTGCAGTTCCCCCTGAGGATTTCTTCCCTGGAAAGACGCTTCTCTTTGGTAGAGATAAATTCCGCATTTCGGGAGTTTTTGAAGCCTCAGGAACCGTGCTCGAATCAGAAGCATGGTTCGACCGTAACGATCTTGCCACCATTACTCAGAGGGATTCGCTCTCCGCAGTCTACCTTCGTCTCGATGAAGCCGAATTTGATGATGCCCATGTCTTCACCCTCCAGCGAAATGACCTTGAGCTCTCTGCGATCTCGGAAGACCAATATTATGACAAGCTCAGTATATTCTATGCTCCCATCCGAGTCATGATCTGGATAACTGCTGCCCTCGTGGCAGCTGGCGCCCTCTTTGGGGGGCTAAATACCCTCTACGCGGCGTTCGCCTCACGTATTCGCGAGATGGCGAGTCTTCAGTGCATTGGCTATACGCGCAGGGCTCTTCTTCTCTCTCTTATTCAGGAATCCCTTCTCGCGACTCTCAGTGGGTCTCTCCTTGCCTTTACAATGGCCCTCGTGCTTCTCGACGGGGTCGATATCCCATTCTCGCTGGGCACTTTTACCGTGGAGCTCACTCCTTCAATTATTCTGATCGGACTGTTGACCGGTATCGCCTTGGGCACTCTGGGCACGCTCCCTCCCGCCCTGCGCTGCCTTCAGCCTGCTCTTCCCGTCGCTCTCCGCTCCTCCTGACCTTTCCAACGATGTCATCCTGCTGCTCCGCACCCACTCCCGAACCACCAGAACCATCCCCCTGCTGTTCTTCACGACGCAGGGTCGACTGGCTCTTCTGGTTCTGCCTTGGCGCAGTGGTGGTAGCCTGCCTCCTGCACCTCCTCCTCCGCGGCTCTCTCTCTGAAAGCAGACTCGGTGCGTTCGCTCATGGAGCCTTCGAAATGGTGGTCAGAATGTGGTGGGGAATTCTCTTTGGGATCGTGGCGGTAGGAGTCATTGGCATGATCCCACGACAATTCATTACCGCTATTCTCGGACCGGGAGGACGCTTCAGCGGCATCCTACGTGCCTGTGGAGCAGGCCTTCTTCTCGACCTCTGCAACCACGGAATCCTGCTGGTAGGCATGAAGCTCTATGAGCGAGGCGCCTCTCTCGGGCAGATCTTTGCCTTTCTGATCGCTAGCCCTTGGAACTCCCTCTCCACCACTCTCATTCTCATGAGCCTGATTGGCATCAAGTGGACTCTTGCCATTATTGGCCTCTCAGCAGTTATCGGCATAACCACCGGACTCATCACAGAAGCTCTCGTAAGAACCGGCCTCCTTGCTGCCAACCCGAACCAGAAAGATCTCCCTGCGGGGTTTCGGTTCTGGTCAGCCGCGAGGGAACATTACCAAAAGGCAGCCTTCGACCGGGCCTTTTTTCTCAAGCATTCCAAGCGGGCAATGACGGAATCCCGCATGATCCTGCGCTGGATTCTTCTTGGTATCGTTCTCGTCGCGACCCTTCGCGCGATCTTTGATCCCGCCACCTTCAGCCAGTGGTTCGGCCCAACCGTAACCGGCCTGGCCCTGACTTTCCTCGCCGCCACCTTCATCGAGGTCTGCTCCGAAGGCTCCAGCCCTCTCGCCTCCGACCTCCTCACCCGAGCGGGGGCACCTGGCAACGGATTTGCCTTTCTCATGGCAGGAGCGGCTACGGACTACACCGAGATCCTCGCTCTTCGAGAAACTACCAAGTCCTGGAAGCTGGCTCTCGCCCTTCCCCTGCTAGCCACTCCTCAGATCCTGATCGTCGCCTTGATTCTCAACCAGCCCCTTCCCACCTAGTATTACCAGGAACCCACCCCGACCCATCATGACAAATCACTTCCGTTTCTTTGTTGCTATCGCTCTCTGTCTCGCAGTCACTTCATGCGGAGGCGGAGATGACGAAGCATCCAACAACGAGACCACGGCCTCCTTCGCTTTCGACACCCTCCAGTCTTTACTTCTTCCCAAAGCCCCGGAAGGGGCAATTACTATTACGGAGGCACGTAAGAACCCCACCCCTGGAACCAAGGTTATTGTCTCTGGTAAGGTGATGGGAAACGACAATCCAATCATCCAATCCCGAGCCCTCCTGACTCTCGGAGATCCTACTCGACTCGACTCCTGCGACCTCAAGCCCGGAGATGAGTGTCCGACTCCATGGGATGTCTGCTGTGCCGATCCGGATGTCGTCCGCGCCAGCATCGCGACAATCCAAGTCATTGATGAAAACGGTAAACCGGTCAAAGCCGGACTGCGGGGACTAGGAGGTCTGCAGGAACTCAGCGAGTTGATCGTCATCGGCGAAGTAGCCGACGGATCCAATGCCAACAACTTTCTCGTGAATGCAACGGGATTTCACGTGATTGCCTCTAAGGCGGCTGGAAGTAATACAACAAAGAAGTGATCCGTCTTCCTGTCATCCTCGTCCTGCTTTCGACGCTCCTGACTTCCTGCTCGCAATTCCTTCCGAGGAAACAGCCCGAGGAAGCTCTGCCACAGCGGTCTGGCTGGAGACATGCGCCGGCCTGGGCACGTGCAGCCTTGCAGCAGGACTGGTGGAAAGGCTTTGAGAATTCTCAGCTGGATTCCCTCATCAGTACCGCCCTCTCTCGCAATCCCGATCTTGGAGTCCTCAGTAAACGACTGGAACGTTCCCGGGCCCAGACCCGACAGGCTCGGGCCACCGCATGGCCCACCATCAACCTCAACAGCGGATTTCTTCCCGGCCGCGAGCAGAGCCGAGCAACGGGATGGTCCCCATTGGATCTCGAGCCGTGGGCGAACGACGGATCCGTCTCCTGGGAGTTGGATCTCTTTGGCCAAATCAAAGCCGGAACCCGGGCAGCTCGGGAGGCAGAGCAGGCTGCGCTATGGGATCTCCATGCCGGCCGGCTCCTCACTGCCACCGCGGTTGCCGGAGCTCATTTCCGCATTCTCCGTCTCAACGAAGAATACTTTCTGGTTGCGAGTTCTGTCTCCGCAAACCAGAAGATTCTCACCTTCCTCCGGGCGAGGAAAGATGCGGGCCTTCTTTCAGAGACATTAATCCTGAGACAGGAGGCCGAGCACGAAAATCTTACTCGGTCACTTCTTGACCTCGAACGCCTGCGCGGACTCGCTCTCCTGCAGCTAGAAACCCTCTGCGGAGGAGAGTCGCTCTCCCGTCCATCCCGTCACCTTTCTGCCTGCCGAACCCCTCCCCTTCCCACGCGGACCAGTGCAGCGATTCTCGCACAACGTCCTGATATGCTGGCGGCCGAAGCTCGGCTGCGGTCAGCCTTTGAGCTCGAGGAATCAAAGCGCCTTGGCCTCCTTCCCTCCCTCACCCTCGGAGGAATTACAAGGTCTCGGGGACCTTCCCTGCTGTCCGACTTTCGCCAATGGGTTGCTAAAGCTGGACCAAGCTTGGACCTTCCCATCTATTCACCCTCTCGCATGGCAAGTATCGCTGAGGGACGGGCAGCAAC
>DIHT01000150.1 GCA_002420305.1 Akkermansiaceae bacterium UBA5689
GGGGAAGACGACCTGACGTTTTTTGAATCCAAGATCCGTCCTCTGCTGGCAGCGCACTGTTATGAATGCCACTCGGCACGATCCAGCGAGGTGAAAGGGGGGCTCTTGCTTGATTCCAGAGCAGGGGTGAGGAAGGGCGGGGATTCCGGGGTCGTCATCATGCCGGGAGATCCGGAAAAAAGTCCTCTTATCAAGGCGCTGAGTTACCGGAATTCCGATCTGCAGATGCCTCCCACAGGTAAGCTGGGCGACGACAAGATCGCACTGCTTGAGGAATGGATTCGGCGGGGGGCTCCCGATCCACGTGACGAGCCGGCTCGGGAGGTGAAGAAAGAATCCGGAATCGACTACGAGGAGGGGCGGAAGTTCTGGTCGTTTGTGCCACTGCAGAGACATGAATTGCCTGTGATTCGGGCCAAGCAATGGCCCCGGAATTCGATTGATCACTTCACTCTTTCAGGGATGGAGAAGTCCGACCTGACTCCAGCGGCAGTAGCGGGCCGCCGCACTCTGGTGCGACGGGCCTATCTGGATCTGCATGGCCTGCCGCCCACCACGGAGGAGATACAGGCTTTCGTTCTCGATGATCAGCCGGACGCCTGGGAACGCCTTATCGACGACTTGCTGGCGTCTCCCCGTTATGGTGAGCGCTGGGGGAGACACTGGTTGGACGTCGCCCGCTATTCCGACTCCAATGGCATGGATGAGGATATTGCTCATCCCGAAGCATGGCGTTACCGCGACTATGTCATTCGGTCCTTCAACCAGGACAAGAGGTTTGATGATTTCATCGTGGAGCAGATTGCCGGTGACCTGTTGCCGCATGAATCGCTGGAGCAGCGCCGGGACCAGGTCGCGGGTCTGGGATTTCTCTCGGTCGGTCCGAAGATGCTGGCCTGCGATGATCCCGACAAGATGCGGCGGGATATTGTCGATGAGCAACTGGATACGACCGGCCGTGCCTTCATGGGGATGACTCTGGGGTGCGCGCGGTGCCATGACCATAAGTTCGACCCGGTTTCCATCGAGGACTACTATGGACTTGCGGGTATCTTTCTCTCTACCAAGACCCTGACCAAATATACGGTGGTGGCGCACTACCACCAGTATGACCTGACTGATCCTGAGGTGGCATCCCGGTGGCAAGAGATCGCTGGGATTGAGAAGAAACGAGGAGATAAAAAGACTCCGGAGGAAGAGAAGAAGGTGCTGGGAGAGCGAATCGCAGAGTTGAAAAAGGACCTGCCCTCAAAGCATCGGGTGATGGGGGTGACAGAGGATGGGGTTGCAGATACTAAGGTGCATCTCAGGGGGAATTACATGACTCTCGGAGAGGGCGTCCCGCGCAGGGTGTTGCCAGTGATTGCGGGGTTTGATCAACCAGCAATGCCCTCGAAGCAGAGTGGGCGACTGGAGCTTGCCCGGTGGATCGCCAGCCCGGAGCACCCGCTGACCGCGCGTGTGATCGTCAATCGTCTCTGGCGCTGGCATTTTGGAAGGGGGCTGGTCCCTACCCCGGACAATTTTGGAGTCCTCGGGGAATTACCGTCTCATCCTGAACTCCTTGACCACCTCGCGCTCACATTCATCGATAAGGGTTGGTCGATGAAAGCGATGCACCGGGTAATCATGCAATCGTCAACCTACCGGCAAGGGTCGAGAGCGCAGGAGGCTCTGAAGATCGACCCGGACAACAAGCTTTTTGCTCGCTGGAAGCCCCGGCGGGTTGAGGCGGAGGTAATTCGTGATTCGATCCTGTATAAGTCAAACCGGCTGGACCTGACCATGGGGGGAGGGTTTCTCCAACGAAAACCAACTGAGTATATCGACAAGGGTAAGATGAAGGAGTGGATCCAGAGTCCACGGAGGTCAGTGTATCTCCCGGTGATCCGGAGCGCTGGTTACGATGAGCTGAACTCGTTTGATTTTGCGGATCCCTCTGTTTCCAATGGCAATCGCAAGACCTCCACGGTGACCCAACAGGCTCTGGTTCTCATGAACAGCCCGATGGTTCATTCGTCCGCGGCTCGTATTGCAGAGATCATGATCGAGGCGACCAGAGGGGCTAGTAGCGGGCAGCGGGCTGATTGGATGATCCTTCATTACTACGGGCGACCTGCCCGACCGGAGGAAATGTCCCGAATTGAGAAAGTGCTGGAGGCCTCGGTGGAATCCAAGGTGTCCGAAAAGGAAGCGTGGGCAAGCGTGGCCCGGGTCTTAATGGCAAGTAATGAATTTCTGTATCTTGAGTAGATTAGAGCCGATCTCTTCGTGTCTTTGACATTTTTATCGTTTATCATCATACTCTCCTTGTCCCTGTCATGAGCCATCTCTGCCAGAACCGTCAGTCCCGACCACTCACGCGACGGGAGATGCTGGGGTCGTCCTCGGCTGGCTTCGGGGCGCTCGCTCTGCAGGGTCTCATGGGGCAGGAGGCCCTTTCTGCCTCGGCGCTTAGTCCCAAGCCGGCTCCATCACTGGCGCGCGCCAAGCGAGTCATTTTTGTTTTCATGCATGGAGGGCCGTCGCAGGTAGACCTTTTCGATCATAAGCCGCAATTGGCCAAGGACGACAATAAGCCTCTTCCCTTCGAGAAGCCGCGTATTGTTTCCGCAAAGACAGGAAACCTGCTGGCTTCACCATGGAAGTTCTCCAAGCATGGACAGACGGGAGCGGAGGTGAGTGAGATTCTTCCCCACCTGTCTTCCATCGTGGATGACCTCTGTATCGTGAAGTCGATCCACGGTTCCAACTCTCGTCATGGGGGTGCTCTGTTGGAATTGCATACGGGCTCTGACACTTTTACCCGCCCTGCAATGGGCTCCTGGATCAACTATGGACTGGGAACCGAGAACCAGAACCTGCCCGGCTTTATCACGATTGACCCGACCGGGGGGCATGGAGGTTCCAATGCGTGGTCTTCCGCGTTTCTTCCCGCCCACTATCAGGGAACCCGAATCGGAGGAAAGGGACGGGGGATGACGGTGCCCTTCATCAATAGTCCGCTCAAGAGTCGGGACCTGCAGCGCCGGGAGTTGGACCTCCTGCGGGGGATGAACGAGGGGCATTTGGCCAACAGCGCCGGGGATTCCGAGTTGGAAGCTCGGATTGCTTCCTACGAGCTGGCCTTCCGGATGCAGATGGAAGCCCCCGGGGTGCAGGACGTCTCTGAAGAGTCCGAGGCGGTGAAGAATCTTTATGGTATGAACCAGGACAATACCCGCAAGTTTGGGGAGCAATGTCTCATGGCTCGCCGCTTCAGTGAAGCCGGCGTACGGTTCGTGCAAGTGACCCATCGCTACTGGGATTCGCATGGAAACCTGCGGAAGGAGCACGCGCGACTCGCTGGTGAAATGGACAAGCCGGTGGCCGGCCTGATCACCGATCTCAAGCAGCGGGGTTTGCTTGATGAGACGCTGGTCGTATGGGGAGGCGAATTTGGGCGGACTCCGGTCGCTCAAGGGCGTGACGGACGGGATCATAATCCCCACGCCAACACCATGTTCCTGGCCGGAGGTGGGATCAAACCAGGTATCCAATATGGTGCGACAGACGAGTATGGATACTACGCTACAGAAAACCGGGTTCATTTCCACGATCTCCACGCCACCATTCTCCACCAGCTGGGGATTGATCACAAGAAGCTCACCTACAGCTACGCAGGGCGGGATTTCCGGTTGACCGATGTCCACGGACGGGTGGTGCGCGACATCTTGGCTTAAGCGGAGGAGGCCGCCTGCTCAGAAGAGGACAGTACTGAGAGCGGTCAGGATGACGGCAAAGGAGAGATTGAGGACGAGGCCAGTGCGCATCATGGTCCGCTGGAGAACCTGACCGGATCCGTAGACGATCGCATTCGGAGGCGTCGCAATGGGGAGCATGAAAGCGCAGGAGGCCGCGATGGTGAGAGGAAGGACCAGTTGAGTGGGAGAGACCCCAATCTCGAGGGCAACCTGATAAAACACTGGGACAAACAAGGCGGTAGTGGCGGTATTGGAGGTGAGTTCAGTGAGAAAAATCACGAAGAGAACGACTGCTCCGATTACGAGGATGAAAGGCCAACCTGCGGTAAGCTGATTGAGGTGACTGGCGAGGAAGCTGCTAGCTCCAGTCAAGGTCAGGACCTTCCCGAGAGTGAGACCCCCACCAAAGAGAATAATGACGCCCCAGTCGGTAGTGCGGTCGACATCCTTCCAGCGCACAAGACCGAAAGAGGCCATTAGGACGACAGAGGATACCGCGATGATACTGTCGAACCCCTTAGTAACGTTGAATACTCCCGAGAGTGGTTTGCTGCACAACCAGCCAACAACGGTAAGGAGAAATATGGTGAGGGTGAGAATCCGTCGAGGAGTGAAGATGAAGGGTTCCGTATTCCGGGTCAGGTCCGGAGTCTTCCCGGGACGCAGGACGAGAAAGAGGATAGCAACCAGGCTAGGGAAAAGAATGGCCACGCAGGGGATTCCAAATTTGAGCCATTCTGCGAAGCCTATTCCCAACCGTTCCGCGGCGATGGCATTAGGGCCGGTTCCAATAATGGTGCCGATCCCACCGATATTGGCGGAGTAGGCCAGTCCGAGCAGAACAAAGGGGGCGGCCTTGGCTGCCGTCTTTGCTCCCGCTCTGGTCCCTAGGTCGCTAAGGAGACCCAAGGCAACTGGAAAGAGAAGGGCGGTGGTGGCGGTGTTTGAGATCCACATGGAGGTGAAGGCGGCGGCGCAAAACAACCCGATGCAGGTCATATGGAAACGACCTCCCGCAAGAGTCAGAATCCCGTTGGCCAGCCAGCTGTTCAGTCCTTGTCTTGTGAGGGCAGCCGCAATGCCAAAGCCGCCGAGAAAGAGGAAGATGAGATGATGGGCGAACCCGGCAAAGGCCTGTGGGACAATGGTCTTGGGATCTCCACTGAAGACTCCGGTCAGAACAGCGACTACGGGGACGAGCAGGGCGGTGATGGCGAGGGGGATCGCTTCGGTGAGCCAGAGGATGGCAGCGAGAGCGAGGATGGCGAGACCGGTGCGGACCTCTGCTGCGGTGTGGGCGTCAGTATCCGCAACGGGTAGAAACCAGTAGATGAGAGCAAACGACGCGAGAGCCGCCCCTATCGAAAGGATCTTGAATCGGTTCGATCGTCCGGGTTCGCTGGCCTGCTCCTCCCGGACGGTAGTTTCTTTCTCGTCGGCCATCGACTATTGCTTAGGGAGAATGAGTTGAATGGGCAAGCGTGACAGTGCCGATTACGGTGTTTAGGCTTTCCTTATGGAGGTGCGCCAGCTTTCTGCACAGAAGCCGTTTACAACCAAGGATGGATCCACGATCCGAAGTATTCTGGATCTGAGCAACGCTCCAGTAGAGCAGCAGAGTCTTGCCGAGGCGACGATCGCCATGGGTAATGCCACGGAGCGACATTACCACAAGGTCAGCGAGGAGTTCTATTTTCTCCTCGAAGGGGAAGGGGTCATGGAGCTCGACGGAGAAACCCGCGTGATGCAACCGGGGGATGCGGTCGTGATTCCGGCAGGGGCGTGGCATCAGATCACCGCCACCAGCGACTTGCGTTTCCTGTGCTGCTGCGCGCCTCCTTACAGTCACGAGGATACCTATTTTGACTAAAACGGGATCTGCGCAATTCTGACTGACAGAGATGTAGATTCCCGTTCGGGATGATTTTAGGCTTGAGCCCGAGGGTCATGTTTCTAGCAATGGAGAGATGAAAGATCTGAGATGGATGGGGAGCGCGTTGGGAATTTCTATTCTGCTGTGCTCATGCGAAGAGAAGGCAACCGTCTCTGGAGATAATGAAGAGATCCAGTCAGCCGAGGCTAACGCCGGCGCTGTAATCCCAGAAAATCAGATCTGCCGGGTTGAAATTCACGATTCCAGTGTGGACGGGATTCTCGACGCTTCGGTTCAATTGGAAGTGCTCGCCAAGGGGTTTGAAATTGCGGAGGGACCCGTCTGGGTTCCCTCGATGAAGACGCTTCTCTTCTCAGATGTGAAGGGGAATACGATTCACCAGTGGTCCCAAGCAAAGGGGTCAAGTGTCTTTCTTTCTCCGGGTGGACACACCGGAACCGTGCCTTTCTTTGAGGGTGGCGTCCTTGGGTCCAATGGTCTCGCCCTTGATCCTGCGGGGGACCTCATCATCTGCCAGCACGGAGACCGGAGACTCGCTAAGTTGTCCTTCGACAATATTACTCAGGAGGGGCTTTCAACGCTGATTGCAACCCATGAGGGGAAACGCTTCAACAGCCCCAATGACCTGACCGTTGTTGCCAATGGGGACATTTACTTTACCGATCCTCCCTATGGGCACTGCGATATCGCAAACAGTGTTCCGGGGGAGGCGATGGTGTTCGTCGATGATAAGCGGGAGATTCCCTATTGCGGGATCTACCGATATGAAGCCGCCACGGGAAAAGTCTTTCTGGTAAACGACGAAATGGACCTGCCAAACGGGATCGTGCTTTCTCCAGACCAGAAGTGGATCTACGTCGGAAGTTCAGACATGCAAGACCCCAAGATGTGGCGGTTCTCAACAGAGGATGGGAATGGGGGAATCTTTTTTGAAGGGCCCTACGGGAAGGATGACGCAGGCTGGTTTGATGGGATGAAGATGCACACGAGTGGGAATATCTTCGCGACCGGTCCTGGTGGAGTGCTCGTGATTTCTCCCGAGGGGAAGAAGCTGGCCACAATCAGGCTTCCAGACCCGGTCACCAACTGCTGTTTTGACGAGAATGAGGAGTATCTCTTCGTGACCTCATTTGCTTACGTTGCGCGGTTTAAACTGAAGAACTGAGTTCCTGTTCCCCCGGATCCGATTTTCTGCGGGTGAAGCGGTTCCGGGTTGTAGTGAACGAGACGGTGTTCGGCGCCATTTGGTTAATTGGACGGATTGGTCCTGCGGTCCGGCACCCATTGAAACCCTGCAAAGATAATCTTGGCTATATCGGCACCTGATAGTGGCTTGATAGCGACCTTTTTTGTCTGGGACCAATCCGCGAGAGGATTCTTGCTGAAACGGTGGATGAATCGTCCTGCTTCCAGAGTCATTTCCTGCCAGTCATCCGACGCAGTGATTCTGATGTCGGCCAGGTAGTGATTGTTGATTACGATTTCCACAGCCTGAGGTTGGGTGCAGTAAAACTTGAAGTGCAGCTCCGCTCCTTCAGGAGCCTGCCATTTAGGATCGCTGAACTGTTCGTTAAAAGTTCCCCGAGGCGATAGTGCACGGAATCCAGAGATGCCATGTTTCCCCTCCACAGGGCCCGAGTTGAACCATGCTGCGTTGTTGCTCAGCTGCAGGGAACGCGTATCTGTCGCAATCGCTTCGCCGAGGCTTTCGGGGATCGTTGCTGTGAAAGGTGAGGAGCGTACTACGGTGTTGTCATATTGGATATTGGAGAAACCGAAGACATAGTCTTTCACGTTCAGGACCGGCATTTTTCCGATCCAGACATCGCCCTTGCGGCGCAGGGTGGCGTTGCGCCAAGCCCGGCCGTAGCTGACCGGATTCTTAAGCGCGTAGTAGATTTCCAGATGATTCACCCTGTCCGGGTCGGCCGGGCTAACGTGCAGTTCTGGAACGCCTTGGGCGTCGAGGACGATTTTTGATCCGGCCTCTCCAGGCCAGTCGACATCCTTGCCCAAAACGTGTTTCTCCAGCCAGAGCCGGGCGTTTTGTCCGATGTCCCGCGTGTCGTGATGCCCTCTCGGCTGGTGGGCAAAGGACCAAGGGATGTGCGATTGGAAGGCCCGGAATGTTTGTTCTCCGCGTTCATGTCCTCCATGATGATCGTTCGTGCCGTTCAGCCAGAGGGCTGCGGCGGTGATATGTGGTGCGTGGGACTGCGGAGCGATCGTAGAGAGATAAAGGGTCTCGCCGGGATTTCTCTCGGGTTCGTCAACCGGACTGTCAAACATCCAGACGCCTCGACTACGGTAATACTCGAGCCAACCTACGCCAAAATAGGCCACGAATGCCCTGATGCGCGGATCGGTTCCGAGGTTCCACATGAGGGTTCCGCCATAGGAGTAGCCTTTGGCTCCAATGCGGTCAGAGTCGACTTCCTTTTGAGAAAGAAGGTAGCTGAGGACCCGACGCTGAATAGCATACCAGATGTAATCGTCTGTTTGTTTAGGGTTGGTGATAAAAGAACCGTCAGGGAGTTTCGATTTCACCCGGTATCCGATTCGCTTATCCATGTTTCCCCGGAGGAGTTTTTCTGGATATTTCGTGAAGTGGGCGCGGTCACTGGTTTCTCCACAGTAATCGTGAGCCATCACGGCCCATCCATTCTTCACGTAATTTCTGTCGATTGCAGGCGCACCCATCCAGCCGTGGACGTTCAGCAGCCCGGGCGCATTTCGGGCTCCCGTTTTTACTGCGTATCTGCAGTAAACCCGGATTTCTTCACCAAGGACGTAAGCACTGATGTAGGAATCGCGAGTGTAGATCCCGCCTGCGGTGGCCTCCTTGACGATCGCTTCATTGAAGTCTCCCTCGTCTGGATCAAAATGTTTCCACAGCTCGAGAGGACCGGGCGTCTCGGTTAAGTTTGCGGTGGGTGAGGCCAGCAGAGAGCCGTTACACACAAGGAGGAAAGCTGCCGGTAGGAGAAGGGGAGGGAAGGTCATCAACGCCCGATTCCGGCTATCTGTTGAATGGGAGACGCTTCCTGCCAAAAGGTCCAGACAGGGGCCTCGCTATTTAGCGACGAAGTCGATGACGAAGGCCTTGTCGAGGATGGGAAGCAGTTGCTCTACAAAGGCCTTGTGATCCTTATGAGGAAGGTAAGCTTCCAGGCCCTTCTTGTCCTTAAAGGAGACGATAAAGCAATGGGTGTATCCTTGAGCGAGGTTTTCGGGGCTCACGTTGGTCCCCCACTCGTAGCCTGTGATGGAGTTGATCTTGGAGGGAAGAGCAGCAAAGGCCTTTTCGATGGCTGTGATCTGATTCTTGGTGGCGTCGTCCTTGAACTTGAAGCAGACGACGTGGCGGTAGCCGCCCGTTTTCTTTGCGTGATGGTCGGCGAGGGAGGAGGAACTCATGAGTGCAATTGAAAGAGAAAGGGCGAGAAGGAGAATTTTCATTACTTTTGGAGGGTGCCGGAGGCAGTGGGAGGCGTCAATGTGTCCCTGAAAAAACGTGGTTTAGGCGGTGATCGGCTTGATTGTGAGAGGGGCGCTCTGGTCTTACAGGAGCCGGTCGAGTGCAAGATTTAGGAGAGGTCTAATATTACTCATACCCTTGACGGTTTCATAAATGAGCGTAGGCTCCACATGATGAGACGGACTCCCACACTATTATTCGCGGCAGTGGTGCTGGGAATAGCCCTTATTTGCTTTCAGGTAACTGCAAGCGCCGCGGAAGATAAAGGGAAGTCTGAAAAGACTGAGAGTGCGGAGAGGGTCACTCTGTTTGATTTCTCCGAGGCTGATCCGGGCAAAAAGTGGATTACAGTGAACGATAACGTGATGGGTGGCCGCTCGAAGGGAGGGTTTACCTTTAAGGGCGACAGGTTGCTCTTTGCTGGTTCAACGAACACGAATGGGGGCGGTTTTTCCTCAATCCGGACTCGGCGCGGGGCTCTAGGATTATCGGGAAAAGATGGGGTGATGATCCGCTTCAAGGGGGACGGAAGAACCTACAAGTTTGGCTTGGAGATGGAAGGAAGCCGGGCAACTTACCGGGCTGATTTCGACACGAAGGCTGACTCGAAGGGTTGGCAGGTGGCCAAGATTCCTTTCAGTGCATTTGGTGCGGGATGGAGAGGCATGAAACTCCCTCGCGACCGTTACCCCCTCGAGAAAGGCAAGATTAACAGCCTTGGGGTTATGATCTACGACAAGAAGGACGGCCCTTTCCGCCTTCAGATTGACTGGATCAAGGCCTACAGCGAGGAATAATCGTCCTTGAACCGGCGGAGGGTCAAAGGCTCTTCAAGTAGGCGTAAAGGTCTGCCAACTCCTGTGTGCTTGCCCCGAGAAGTAACCCCCCAGGCATTGGTGATCGGTTTGGAGTTTGCTCGCTGAGGATGTCGTGTCGGGAGAATCGGATAGTTTCGTTTGAACCCGTTTCGAGAATGGTTTGGGCCTCAGACCTGTAAACCTTCATCCCGATATAGACGCCATCAGCGGTAGTGATCTGCGTGGCCTTGTAGAGGTCAGAAAGAGAAAGGTCTGGCTCATTGATATGTCGGAAAAGGTCGTCCCGGTTGAAGCGTTTGGCGATGTTGCTCAGGGAAGGCCCGAGTCGGCGGTTACCTGAATGGCAGCTCGTGCAGCCGTAGCGAGCATAGGTTGCCTGTCCCCTGGCGCTGTCGCCCCTCTCCCAATCGACGGTTTTCATCTTTTGGGCGAATGGAGTAAGGTCGACCTTGCTGGTCGGCGGCCGTTGGAATTCCAAGGCAACTTTGCGGTCCTGCTCGTTGCCATAGCGGGAGAAAAATCCGACGAGGTCGGACCTGAGGTGGAGTTCGCTTTTCCAGACGTCACGCAGGATGGTCAGAAGAGGTGGGATCGCAGAGGGAGGCAGGTGCTTTTCCACAAAGCTAAGGGCTTCCCGGTTCCATCCCTTCACGGAGGAGGCCATCGCTTGCGCCATCGATTTGCGGTTTTCTTCCGGTAGCAGGGAGAGAAGATGTATGGAGGCGGGAGAAATGCTCTTGGCCCGAGCCATCCGGACGGCCGTTTTGGGGTCGAATCCAAGTTGGGCCTTCAGAGCGTCGCGCAGGTTGACACTCCAGTTCCGGTCAGTGAGGAGATTACGCTCCTCGATCTTGCGGTCGATTCCGAGGAAGCCGTTCGCGATTTTATCGCGAACGCTCTCTCTTGGTCCAGGCATCTGGGAGAGACAGAAGAGATAGTGGGCGTCGTGGGTCGGATGAGAGGAAGGGGAGAGGGCGGAGGCGAGCCTTTCTATTACGGCGCTCGTATCTGCCTTCAGCATGGCGAGCAGGCGCGCGATTTCATACTGCTGAGGATGGCCTGGATTCTGTGGATCAAAGGCCATGGTCAGCAGAGAGAGGGCTTTCCGGCGGAGCTCTAATGCGAGAGCGTCCGGCTTATTGGCAGTGTAGCCAGCATCAATCCGGCGGCGCGCCTCGTTGGTGCTGATGTCTCCCATGGTGAGCATGAGGTGACGTATAGCGTTTAGGCGAGTGGAGGAATCCTTGGCCTTTTCAAAGAGGGTGAGAGCTTGATCTGGTGACAGAGGAGCGGGGGCGGTAATGCGGTCTTTGTGGATAGACCAGTCCCTCGGGGTTTCATAAAGGGCGACGGGTTTGGCCGCCTTTCGACCGTTCGGATAGGAGACCCGGTAAACGGCTCCCCTGGTTCCACGTCCTCCTACCGAGACGTAGAGATCTCCGGTAAGAGGGTGGACCGCAAGGTCGGAGGGGGCGAAGCCGAGATTGCCGACGGGCTCAAGGAAGGTCTCGTGATCGTGGCTTTCGTAGGAGTCTCCTTTCGGAGTGAGCGGAGAGAAGTAAACCCGTCCATAAGTCCAGCAAGCGAAGAAGAGGCCGTCCTGGTAGTGCTCGGGAAACTGCGTGTGGCGGTAGACTTCCACCCCGGTGGGAGATCCGCGGTCGATCTCATTGAGTCGGGTGGCGGAATCAAAGAAATACGGAGGCCTATTGAAGGAGCGCTGGTGGCCAGGGAGGAGCCATCCGTGGTGTCCCCCAACCCGGATGTGAAAGACCCGACAGTAAGAATACCATGGGAGTTGGTGATCCCGCTCTCCATCGGAGTCGAAGGTGAAGAGGTGACCGTGCTGATTGAAGGCGAGATCGTACTGGTTGCGGAATCCGTGGGCAATGACCTCACTCTGTTTTCCGTCTGGAGAAATGCGGAGGATGGTTCCCTGGGAGGGGTCGGTAATGGGTGAGGTGGCGGTGGTGATGTTGTCTTTACTGATATTGGTGTTATTTCCGCAGGCCACGTAAAACCATCCGTCAGGACCGCGTCGGATCCCATGGGGCCCGTGTTCTCCGCCTCCTCCGGGAAGTTTGTAGAAGAGTTCGGGGTCGCCGCCCGGGAGGGTTTGACCGGGCTGGGTGCGGTGAAGGAAAATCCCCTGAGGCTGAACGCTGAGGAGGTCGTTTCCGCTCCAGAGAAGGCCGTGGGGGTTGCGGGCCTTGTCAAAGACAACCTTGGCCTGGTCGGCTACGCCGTCCTTGTCCGTATCGAGAAGGATCTTGATGTATCCGGGCCCGGAGACAGCCACCTTTCCATCCTCCGAGATGGTCATCGCCCAGGTGTCATGAGTGAGGTCGTCGCCGGCAAATTGCGTGATTTCAAATCCCTCCGGGACGCGGAAGGGGTTTTCGGCATGAAGGCCAGTGACGGCCAGCAGGATGAGAAGGAGGTGACGGGGCATGCTGATGGGACTGTTATCCTAGTATTTTTCCGGGGAGAGGCGAGTCTGGAACTTCTGTTCCGGGGCAATGTGAGTTAAGGCCATGTCTTAAACGATTGGCAGTTCGGGAGGCTGAGCTAAACTTTGGTTCATGACCCATCCGCGCTGGTTTGCCTACACAGCGGTATCTCTTCTTGTTCCTGCTCTCATGGAAGGAGCGGAGCCCCTTCCCGATGGCGAGTTTCTGAAGGTCGCCATGACGGGAGGAAGCGTTGTGGCCGGGAAGCTTATATTCACAGATCAACGCACTGCCTGCAGCCAGTGTCACTCCGTTGATGGGACGGCGAGTGGGATAGGACCTGATTTGTATGCCGCGGGGGATAAGTTCGCCCGCGCGGATTTGGCTCAGTCCATTCTCGATCCCTCGTCCTCGATCATGACAGGCTATGCCACGACGATCTTGGAGAATCGGAAGGGCGAGCGTTTCCAGGGAATCCTACGGAGCCGGACAGATGAGGTTCTGGTCCTTGGGCAGGTCGGAGGAGTGGATCTTCGGATCGCCCGTTCCGAGGTTGTGAAGGAAGAGACAGGAGCAGTCTCACTGATGCCTCCCGGTCTGCATTCCAAGCTCAGTCCTGCGGAATTCCGGGACCTGGTTGCCTATCTTGAAAGTCTCAGGCAACCGGAGACAAAGGTGGTTCAGGAGGCGGGTACGCCACCGGAAATTCCGGTCCTTAGCCAGCAGGTTGCCTTCGAGCCCGTACTCGGAATGAAGGAGAAATTTCATAAACCGGTGTGGTTCGGGGGGCATCCGACGGTGCAGGGTGGCTATCTGATTGCCGAGAAAAGCAAGGGGACCATTGCCCTGTTGGAGAGGGTAGACGGGGAAGAGGTGATCTCACCCTTTGTGAACATCCTCGACGAGATCTACGTGGCTAATGACGAGGGCCTTTTGGGAGTGGCTCTGCATCCTGGATTCGCGGAAAATGGGCGCTACTTCATGATGCATGAAACCATGACCGGGCAGCAACGGGGTATGGCGGTGGTGGAGCGAGTGGCCAGTTCGGATCGCCGAACCGATTCGGGAAGGCCAACTCGGAGTATTCTGCGGTGGAATATCGATACTCTCTTTCATCACGGAGGCGGTCTAGAATTCGGACCGGATGGCTTCCTCTACATCGGGATGGGAGATGGGGGCCCACAGGAGGACCCAGAAGGAAAGGCCCAGGACCTGAGCCGTTTTGAGGGGAGCCTCCTTCGTATTGATGTGGACCGGGAGGAAGAAGGCCGGGCGTATGGGATTCCCGGTGACAATCCTTTTGTGACTGGGGATTCAAAGGAGAGACGTCCGGAGATCTTTGCCTATGGACTGCGTCAGCCGTGGCGCTTCAGCTTCGACCCTGCCAACGGAGATCTCTGGGTTGGCGACGTGGGGCAGAACCGGTTTGAGGAGGTGTGCATCGTGCGGTCCGGGGAAAACCACGGGTGGAATATTCAGGAGGGATTTTCATTATTCTCGACGCAGTATCGGACCGAGACTACCAGGTACATTCCCCCGGTTGTAGCCTTCCTTCGTAAGCACGGGGTCTCGGTCACGGGTGGCTACGTGATGCGCACTGATCCGCAGTCGAGCTTCCATGGAGTTTACATCTGTGCGGACTACCAGAGTAAAAAGGTCTGGGGTATCACCCAGAAGAATCGGAAGCTGAAGGTCATCCGGCAGATCGGAACGTCTCCAGACCGGATCGTCTCCTTCGGGAGAGATGCTGCCGGTGAGCTTTATGCGGTTGGATACACCAAGGGAGTGGTCTACCGTGTCGATCTGGATGAGGCGAAGTTCGAGTAGCCGTGTATCGAAACGGGAGAGTTTCTTCGAAATGCGTCAACCATCCTCTCGTGGTTGTACGAGGCACTCCGAGTTCGACATTACGGGGTTCAGGAAGTAGGATGCAGTGTGAGGAAGGGTTTATTTCTGGTCCTGGTTGTGGTGTTGGCTTCCTTGGGTGACGCAGAGGAGATCTCCCCGATTCCGGAGGTCTCGGTGACCGGATTTCTGGTGAGGGTCTCATGGAGAGGGGATTCCAGTTGGGTTCTTCAGAGAGCAGATTCGGAGGCCTTCCAGAATCTGGGCGACAGGGCGTTTCGTGATGTGAACAGGGCATGGGTACGGCCGGTAGATGCCGGCTATGAGTATACTGAAAGGGCAGATGAAGCCGTTCTCTATCGGCTGGTAGACTACGGGAGCATTCTGCCGGAAGGGCGTCCGGCCAACATTCTGGTCCTGCACGGCAAGGGCATGTTTGCCGGATGGATGGAGCGCACTCCCCTCTGTGAAGAGTTGGAAGACGCCCTCGGCGATCGGGCTCGCTTTTTCTACGCGCAGGCTCCTCACAGTAACCCCTTCCTCAATATCGTCGGGAGAGAATGGTGGAACTGCCTCTCTGCCGATTATGGGGATCTGGAGGAGTCGGTTGACTACGTGATCGACTACGCCACTAACAGGATTCCGGGGGATGTGGATCTGGTGATCGGGTATTCACAGGGAGGAGCACTCGCCTCCTACCTTTTCAATCTCCTCGATTCGGAGCGGGACCTTGGGAACCTGGCGAAGGCAAGAAAGGCAATCTTTATCAACAGTGCAGCGATGGGAGACCTTACTTCCCAGTATGATCGGGATGGTTTGGAAAACATTCCTGATATCTACAGCGCATCAAATATCGATACCCTGCACCTGATTGCGGAGAGTGATACCATCGTGAAACCTAGGTGGTCAGCGAGCTTGGCGGAGGCCTATCAGAAATCACTTACTATTACCTACCCGGGGGACCATTTCATGGCGGCTGGTGGGATGAATCCGCTCCTTCTGGTCGACCTCTTCCCGGAAGCGGTCAAGCAGAGGATAGAAGAGTGGGTCCGGGGGAATTAGGGTTCCATAGGTGGGGAAGTTTTACCCCGGCATTTACTCCTCGCCTTTTTGCTTCAGCTCTTCGCGCCACTGATCCGCGAAGGACATTTTCAATCCTGGAAGTTCAGGGGCTTCTTCCGGTGGTTTGATGGCCAGAATGACAAAGGTCATGACGCCAAGGTGGAAGAGGCCAGAGGAAAAGTAGACCGCTGGCACGGAGGAAAGAGCAGATTCTAAGGGGCCTGCAACCTTGTTTCCGAGAAAGATAGAGAGGTTGAGTAGAGCCATGTAGGCGCTAAACTGGGAAGCGGCTACCCGACGTTCTGAGACGTTCATGAAAAGGGTGAATAGTGAAACGCTGAAGAGTCCCAGAAGGCTTGCGAGTACCCACATGTTGGACCTGATAAGCCACTCTTCAGTCCAAAAAGACTCGAGCTGGCTGAAGGTGATCCAGACGAGGGCAATCAGGGTGCCAGCAATGACAACAGAGCGCTTGGCTCCGAGTTTACTGGCAACGAATCCACCAATGAAGGCTCCTCCGAGTGAGAACCAGGTCCCAAAGCTCTCAAGATAGGTATACGCTTTCTTGTCCCATCCTACCTCGGTAATAAAGTGTTTGGATGCGATGATGCTGAGAGCGGAATTGCCCACGTGGCATCCTACCGCAAGCAGGGCTGCAGTCAGGGCGACTCGGCGGCTGAAGGCCTGCTTAATCTGACGGAACAGGATTGCCGTCGAGCGAGCGTGCTGCTCGTCTTTCTTGAGCTGGGAGGAACCAATAGTCCAGGGAAGAAGTTTCTCGCCCGAGCGCTCCCGGATGAAAAGAGGAAGGAGCATAATGACAAAGACGCAGGCGCTCAGGGCGACAAGAGCGAGTTGCACACTGCCGCCCTCCATGAAGAGAAAGTGGCCGATGAGCGTGCCGCCGAGGAAGCTCCCGAGGTAGGAACAGCCATACATGAAACCATTGAGGATGCCGCGTTGCTTCTCCGGCACAAGGTCGACCGCAAGGCTGTCAGTGCAGACGTCCTGCAGGGAAGTCCAGATATTCACGCTGAGGATCCCAAGTCCAAGAAAACGCAGATTAGAATCGAGGTCCGGCACGGTCGCAAGGATCAGAAGCACCACTACGGTCAGGGCCTGCGACAGGATGATCCATGGGCGGCGTTTGCCCATGGAGGCAATTCCAAAGCGGTCAACAATCGGTCCCCAGAGAAATTTGACGGTCCAGGGGAGGCTGATCATGGCGATGACTCCTCCAATATCGGCAGTGGTAAATCCCTGATCGGCAAGGTGGTTTTTGAGGGCGTAGTGGATGAAGCCCTGAGGAAGGCCCTGCGAGACATAGAGGGAGCAGAGAGTGACAATACGCAGGAAGGCGCTGCTGCTCAAACTGGGCTGGAGGGATTGTCGGGGAGGCATTCCTTCGGGAAATTGAAGATATATCTCAGTAAGTTGGCGGGGTCATCCTATTTGTCCCACACTTCAATTTCGGTCAATCCGCTCCGTGTATGACCTTTTCCAATATGGGTGAAGACTACTCGAAGCTTCTGCGATTCCACAGGTGGGAAGGTGACGGTGTTAGCGGCGCTGCCCTTGGGATTTATGGGGGTCTTTTGTTGTCCCGGGATCTCAAGCCAATCCTGGCCAGTCCAGTGCTGGAGGGTGTATTTTTTCGGAGCCTGCACTCCTCCACGGTCGTCGTAGAGATGAAGGATGGCGCGGGAGAATGTTTTCTTCTCTCCAAAATCAAGGGCAAACCAGTCGGTGTGCTGGTCGGGTGAGCCATAGCAGGTCCAGCGATTGGTAGGAGTGGCCCTGTAAATAATGATCCCGTCGTGAGCGCTGGAGGGGACTCCACCGTATCGATCGTGAAACGAAGCGCTCGCTTTGGGAAATCCGCCGCCTTTTGGGTCGGGGTTGAAGGCGATGTTGCCGGCTGGGGCTGGAGCAGGAAGATAGGGACCCTCCCGTGGACCCCATGCCTCAAGCTCGGTCAGCCCCGAGCGTTGGTTTGCGTGGTTGGTGAGGGTGACTCGGATACGCTGAGCTTTGAAACCCGGGTGTTGCACGATGAAGGGTTTTCCGCCCGAGATGGTCATCGACGTCCCGGGATCGGAGGGAACCGGTTGCCACGGTCCGTCCGCCTTCACGGAATACTCGAATTGAATGGCTGTTGGAACGGTCACAGGTTGATCGTTTCCATCGTCCAAGAGATAGGCCTTCAGGGTAGTGATAGGACGAAGGGTTCCGAAGTCGACCTCGACCCAGTCCTTGTCGTTGGGAGATCCCTCACTGGTCCAGCGAAGGGGTGGGTGGAGGTCATACCATGCGGTATTTCCATCGTGGACGAAGGAGAGCGACGACTTCGGGCCGGTGTGTGAGGCCCGGTAGCGAGGAAACCAGGTTCCATCATTATTGACTGCGTAGTTGATTTCTCTGCGCGGATGAAGAGCGACTTCCCGCGCCGCAGGCAGTGGTGCGGTCATTTTCCCGAAAGTGGGGGAAGATGCGATTTTTTTGCCATTCGCAAAGAAATGGAGACCGGCTCCCTTGTCGTAGCGTGAGCCGTCCCGGTCCCATACCAGTGAGACGAGGTGACCCCGGTAGGGAACCTCATCGAGGGCAAAGTAGTCCCAGTCCTCTGGAATGAGGGGGTCGACAGTGAGGGTGTCCTTGTCCTCAAGAAGGAGGCCGCACAACCCGGTAATGATCAGGTCGACAAATCCAGAGTGAAAGTAGTGTTCGCTCCGATTGTAGAAGTCGTGATGATCCCAGCTCCCAGTGTCAGGGTGAAGAGCTTCGGCAATGTAAGGCTTACCGTTCTTCCGGTGGGAGCGGGCGTAAATATGGAGCAGTTTGTAGTAATCCTCCCGGGAAACATGATCCTGACTGTAGTTGTGAAGAAGATTGGCGAGACCTTTTAGGGTCTGGGTGGTGGCAAAGGGCCAGCTCTGTCCGCTCCACCAGCAGCAGCTGTTTTTGAGGAGGAACAGGGGGTCGTTCCTCTCCACGGTGACGGGACCGAAATCTGCAAAGAAATAGGCCGGGTCCATGAGGAATTTCCAGGCCTCCTCGTATCCCGCATCTGGGAGATTAAAGGCCCAGGGGACATACCCAGCCTCTTCTCGCCCGTGAGGACTTCCAGCAAATTTACCCGTTTCGTAGATCCGGGTATTTTTTCTGATTCGGTTACCCTCTCCGTCTTCTTCATCGTCCCGGAACATGGCGAGAAAGAATTGGCGCCGGGGATCCCACAGTTGCCGCTGCATGGTGTCCTTCAGGGCCCCAGCCTGCTTTTCATACCGGCCGGCGGCGTCTTGGTCGCCGAGGAGGCGGGACATTCTTGCGAGAGCCTCGAGGTCAGCCCACATGTAGCTGTTGAAACTGGGGCGGTAACTTGGAGCCCCCGAGAGAATATTTTTCGTCTGACGGCTGGCGATATTGAACTCCATGCCGTCGTCATGGCCGACCTGCCAGAACATACCGGCCTCCTTCACCCATGATCTGCTGGTCCAGGTATCGAGGTTTTTTCTGAGGTCAGGAAGAAGGTCAGCAAGAAAGGTTTTGTTGGGATGCACCAGATGAGTGGCCCATGCCGAGTCTGCCATCCATGCGGAGTAGCGATGAGGTTGAGCACCTGGGGTGCGGAACCAGTAGCGAGCGTAATCCCGGACGTAGCGGGGGTTACGTAACCAGCGAGTCTCGTAGAACTGGTGGCCACTCGGGCAGGCAATCGCCCCATAAGCGCCCGACCAGAAAGGACGGTTGATAAATTCTGTCCACAGGTAGCCGGTGGTGGGTGAGCCATAGGTGAGGTGCTTGCTGACCAGTTCCCATCGGTAATAGTAGGTGGTATTAATTTCCTCGTCAGGGGTATCCAGGAAGGGAATGTTGTCCTCGAACCAATCAAAGTCGCGGTTGTCCCAGAAGTTCTGGGTCTCGAGAAGTTCTCGCTGGTTAAGAATGGGCGCCCCTCCTGCAGAGAAGAAGGGGGTGAGAAGGGTCAATAGCAGGGGAAGGAGCAGGCGGAGCATCTCCCACGACTAATCAGAGGGAAAGCCACCATCAATCCAAATTTACGCTGCGAACTCTAGTTCACCATGATCAGATGATGATCCTCTCATTGCCATGGGGCAATGATCCTGAATTAATCAGGGGTCGATGAGGCTGTTTTCATGTGTAGTGATCTTTCTCGGCGGTTTGCTGACCGCTGGAGGGAAGGTGGAGTACAACAGAGAGGTTCTGCCGATTCTAACTGCGAAGTGCCTTGCCTGCCACGGCCCGGACGCATCGCAACAGAAGGCAGACTTGCGACTCGATGATCCCGGGGAAGCATACAGGGAGCGTGATGGATTACGTGTGGTCGTTCCGGGAGATCCGGATCAGAGTGAGCTGGTCCATCGGATTTTTTCAAAAGATGAGGACGAGGTTATGCCTCCTCCAGGAGAGGGAACGGCATTGACTGAT
>DIHT01000120.1 GCA_002420305.1 Akkermansiaceae bacterium UBA5689
AGCAGAGGAAGCTCCCGCAGCAGCAGAAGCTCCCGCAGCAGCGCCTCCGGTCCGTCAGGAATCTGGATTTGGTGGTCCGCCGCCATCTGATGATGAAGACGGGCAGGAGCTCACGGAGAAAGTGGTCTTCATCAACCGTTGTGCCAAAGTGGTCAAGGGTGGTAGACGCTTTAGCTTCTCGGCTCTAGTGGTCTCGGGCGATCATGCCGGGAAAGTCGGTTATGGGTTCGGTAAGGCGAACGAGGTTGCTGAATGCATTCGCAAGGCCAGCGACAACTCGAAACGAAACCTCGAGAGTATGACCTTGGCCGGGCACACTATCCCTCACGAGATCACCGCTGAATTTGGTGGCGGGAAAGTACTTCTTAAGCCGGCATCTCCGGGAACGGGAATTATCGCAGGAGGCGGTGTACGCGCTGTTTGCGAAGCGGTAGGCATTAAGGATGTTCTCGGTAAATCTCTTGGATCAAACAACCACGCTAATGTTGTGAAAGCCACCTTGAAGGCGCTCTCGCTTCTCCGGAACCGCGATGAGGTTATGAGTCTCCGAGGAAAGAAGAAGGCGAAGGCGATTTAAATTCTGACAGAAGTAATAAATTCAAATTTCGGGGAGGAGTGCATGATCCGCAGTTTCCTCAGAGCCCACAGGATAGTATCCTGAATACTTGATAAACTCACCGTTCAATACACAGTATGAAACTTCACGATCTCAAACCCAATCCCGGCGCTAAGCATCGTCGCAAACGTCTCGGTAATGGAGAAAGCTCTGGCCTGGGAAAGACCTGTGGACGCGGACACAAAGGACAGAAGTCCAGATCGGGAGGTGGTGTTCGCCCTGGTTTCGAGGGCGGGCAGATGCCGCTCCATCGCCGCCTTCCCAAGCGGGGATTCAATAACGTCCAGTTTCAGGATAAGATCGCCATTGTGAACGTAGGTCAACTCAACAAGAAATTTGAGGACGATGCTACGGTTGATGAAAAAGCGTTACGCGCCGCCGGTCTGGTTTCCGGGCGATGTGATGCAATTAAAATACTCGGGCAGGGTGAGCTTGAAAAAAAACTCAAGATCGTTGTTGATGCTGTAAGTGCCTCAGCCCGCGCCAAGGTTGAAAAAGCCGGAGGTTCCGCTGACACCGGTGCTTGATCTCTCCGGAAGAAGTGCTCTTCCGGAATAGATCTTCGACGGAAATCCCAAATTACATTTCTCTAATTCCCAAGACATGATCACGGCATTCGCTAACATCTGGAAGGTTCCCGAGCTTCGGGACCGGATTCTGTTCACGCTTGCCATGGTTGTGATCGTCCGCCTCGGCGTGGCGATCACTCTCCCGGGAGTAGATGCCAGCGTCATTGATCGTTGGCTCGAGTGGAGGGTGGAAAATGATGAAGGTGGTAATGCAATCGGAGTTCTCCTGAACGTGTTTTCTGGAGGTGCGCTCCAGCAGTGCGGGATCTTTGCTCTGGGTATCATGCCGTATATCTCTGCTTCGATTATGATGCAGTTGATGTCGGCTGTGGTGCCTACCTTAGCGAAGCTGCGCCGTGAAGAAGGTGGCCAGCAGAAGATCAATCAGTATACGCGATTCATTACTATTGTGATCGCAGTTGTTCAGGGATTCCTCTTGGCGCAAACCCTCCAGAATCCTGAGAATATCCCATATATGGAAGGTATTTCCCAGCATGGGGGTGGAGACTTGGTTCCAGAAGGTGGTGGGGGGTTTGTCGCGCTGACGGTTCTCACTATTCTTGCGGGCACCATGTTCCTGATGTGGATAGGTGATCAGATCACAGAGCGTGGGATAGGAAATGGAATATCACTGATTATCTCGGTCAATATTATCGCAGCGCTACCTGGGGCACTTGTTCAGGCGTTCAACACTTACGTGCAAGGTGCTGATGATAATCCCTTTAAGCCAATGGTTCTCGTTGGATTGTTTGCTCTCCTTCTTGTCATTATCGCAGCGGTAATTGCCATCACTCAGGCGCAGCGTCGAATCGCAATCCAATACGCAAAGCGGGTTCGCGGTAAGCAACTGACAGGCCAGCAGACCCAGTATCTTCCGCTCAAGGTGAACTACTCAGGCGTTATGCCTATCATTTTTGCAAGCGCGATTCTTTCTCTGCCAACGATGCTGCTCAGTTCTATTCCCGCCTTTGGTGACAAGGCATGGGTTGGTTGGCTTACTACCAATCTAAATCCACCGAGTATTCCCTATTTCATCATCTCAGCGGCGATGATCTTTTTCTTCAGTTACTTCTGGGTTGCGACAATGTTCCAGCCGAGCGAGGTTGCAGAAAACCTTAAAAGGAGTGGAGGCTACGTGCCGGGGGTACGACCCGGAAAACCTACTGCGGACTTTCTTGATTTTACCATGACGAGGCTGACCTTCGCGGGGGCCCTCTTCCTCACTATGATCTACATTCTTCCTATGTTGTTGACTGTGGCTCTTGATTTAAACTTTGTAGTAACCAGTTTCTTTGGGGGAACGAGTCTGCTCATTCTTGTAGGCGTCCTATTGGATATGCTGCGGCAGACTGAAACGCATCTCCTGCAGAGGCACTATGATGGCTTTCTACGAAAAGGTAAAATCAAGGGTCGTGGTCGAGTGCAGGGAACCGGTGCTGCTGCTAGTGGATCCGGACTCGTGTATCTCTTGATTTTTGCGGCTGGCCTGATCCTAGTTGCGGTATTTGCGTGGGTGAAAAGCAGGTGATCTATCCCTTGGTCTTTTGCTAGGTCAGGCAACAGTTCTTATGGGCCCCCCCGCGTCGGGAAAGGGCACTCAGGGGCGGCGTCTGGCTGCAGCGCAGGGCTGTGCCTACCTCAGCACCGGAAGGCAATTGAGGAAGGAGATTGAGGATGATACCCGCCGGGGCCGACTAGCGGAAACATTTCTGGAGAAGGGCCAGTATGTCCCTGACCACCTTGTGGTGGATCTGGTAAACGAATGGCTAGGTCAAGCAAGCAGAGGTTGGGTCCTCGATGGCTTTCCGCGCACTGTCTCTCAAGCTGAAGAGCTGGACCGAATCCTTGATCCAGAGGATTCTTCTCTGAGGGCGGTCTTGTTTGATGTTGAATCCGATGAACTTGAGAAGCGCGTGATTGGACGAAGAGAATGTGGAGAATGCTCCTGGACGGGTAATGTTACTGAAGCATCTGAATCTGGGGGTAAGTGCCCTAGCTGTGGTGGGCAGCTTCAGCGACGTTTTGACGACATTCCTGAGAATTTTCGAAAGCGGCTCAAAGAGTTTCAGGATTTGACATTACCAGTGGCCTCTTACTATCAGAGTTCCGGCCGACTCCTGAAGGTGTGTGGAGTTGGCACGCAGGAACAAGTGTTCGAGCGACTCCGAAGTGAGCTAAGTTAACGTTATGGCCAAACGCATCAAGATGCCGATTAAAACAGAGTCGGAGATCCGCAAAATGCGGGTTGCGGGCGAGGCTGCTAGTGAGGTTTTGCAGGCTAGTGCTGCTTTCATTCAGCCCGGACGGACTACCGCAGAAGTTGACGCCTTTGCAGCGGAGCTGATCGCCGAGCGTGGGGGTATACCAACCTTCTTTGGGTATCGTGGGTTTCCAGGTAATATATGTATCTCGATTAACGAGGAAGTAGTCCATGGAATAGGGGGGAGCCGTAGAATCCAACCTGGAGACCTTGTGAGTATTGATATAGGCGTTACCCTTGGAGGGTGGATTGGTGATAATGCGGTAACCGTACCAGTCGGCCCTGTCAGTCCGGAGAGTCAGAGATTACTGGCCGTTACCGAGCAGAGCCTCTTTGAGGCGATAAAACATGCGCGAGAGGGAGTTCGCCTTGCTGACTTGTGTGGGAGCGTGGAAACATATGTCAATCACCATGGGTTTACCGTGGTGCGTCAGTTAGTGGGTCACGGGGTAGGTAAGGAGCTGCACGAGAAGCCCGAGGTGCCAAACTTCAGGCCCAGTGGTTCTACGCCGAAATTGAAGGCGGGCATGATTCTTGCCATCGAGCCAATGGTGAATGCTGGGGTAGGAGAAGTAGATTGGCTTGATGACGGGTGGACGGTTGTGACTGCCGACCGAAAACCGTCTGCTCATTTCGAGCACACCGTTCTGGTGACGGATGGAGACCCAGAGATCTTAACGTGGCGTCCCCGAACCGCGCTACCTGAGCAGCTGGGTGTGACTCTCTAAGGTGAGGATGTCGCTGTAGAGCTGGAAGCGGCAGGAGGGGGCTGTCCCTGTCCTTTCTTACTTTAGCGACATGATCCAAGTGGAAATGTCGGCGACGTCCTGCGAGCTGAGGGTGTAGGCGAAGCTGGACGGCATTCCCGAGTGCTTAGCGTCGACCCGCTTTACGATTTCGTCGGGATTCACCACAATACGTTTTCCGTTGGGCAGGAAGATCTCTGCCATTTGCGCCGTTTCTTCCTGAATCATACCGAAAAGTTCGCGGCCGTCCTTCAGTTTGAGCCTGGTCTGCTGAAATCCCTCTACAATGTAAGCATCCGGTTCGAGAATAGACTTGATGACGTATTTGAGATCCTGACGTTTGTGGATCCCAACTAGATCAGGACCAAGCACCACCCCCCTGCCCTGAACCTTGTGACAGGCAAAGCAGGTGCCTCGGCCGAAAAAGAGCTCTTTTCCGTGCTCAGGATCTGCCTTAGAAATGGCATGAGCCGCGGCCGCTACATTAGTTTTCCGAAGGCCAGTCTTGGTGAGAAAGAGGTGATACATGGAATCGCCACCGCCGCCGCCAACCTTGTTGCCCGCTATTATTACCTCTCCAGCCTCTACGGAACGACGGTAGAGTGGAAAAAATTCCCCATTACTCATGCCTATTGCCATCGCGTTTTTTTCCATGCCATTGACAAGAGTCTCCGGTGGTTTGGCGCGGCCGTCGTAGGCGAGGTAGAGGGTAGCAGGCAAATTAATATTAAAGCGGAGGAATTCTCTCTCTGTATTACTCTTATCATCGTTGTGAGTTCGGATGTGCGTGGCACCTGCCAGAGGCTCTGGAATGTCAGTAAAGGTATAGTTACGATCGGCATAAACGAGGGTACCCCTCTGCAGAGCGTCAAGCTGCGCGCGATAAGGTTCCGCCATACCCTTGCCCTGAATGCTGCGGATGAAGAGGCGATCTTTCCATTCCGAGTCACTGATTTGGTGAAGTGCCAATGTTTCGACTGCAGAAAGGCGGCGCCCCTTCTTGAATACGGCCGCCTTGAGCGTAGCGGTTTCAGTAACCGTGAGTTGCCTCGTCATCTCCGGGGATTCTCCTGAGGGCTCAGATCCATCGATGGTATAGCGAACTGTCCCGGGAGTTGCCGCCGCAAAATCTACTTGTGTAGATGTGCGAAAATACTCCTCATCTGTAGTGAGGGTGAGGCTTTTCAATGGATTACCGGGAGAAGAGCCATTGCCACCCAGGAATTCGTCTGCGCGGCGCTGTAATTCGCGATCACCTTCCTCCATCAGGCCCAGGGCAGCCATCCGGCGAATACCGGGACGGTCGTCTTTGAGAAGCTCTCGGCGCTCGTTCTCAGGCAGTTGACGCCGCATTACTTGCCAGTTGGTGTAGTGAGTTACCCGATCGGTCTCGTCGGCAACGGCATCGAGAATGGCGGGGCTATATTTGCCCCAGCCAATACGGTCCAGTGAGCCCATCGCTGCCAGACGGATGCGCGGCTCCTCGTTGGCGAGCAGCTTGATAAGTGTTGGAATTGCATGTGCCGCTAGGTTTTCACCAAGAATTCGGGTGGCTTGGATTTGGGCGTTGAGTCTGTAGACGTCAGCTGGCGCCTGATTGCCTGCCCCAGATGCCGGCCATTGATTGCTGGCAAAATCTACGATCTGAGCATGACCTCCACCGAGGGCCTTTTCGATATGACCAGCTGCCCATATGGCCCAAGTCGCCTGAGTCTCATTAAGGTCGCCAGACTGGATAGCTATCAAGAGGTCTTTCCGAACCACATCACCCCGCCGGACAAGCTCGTCCTGTGCATGAACTCGCCAGACTTGGAGGTTGGATCCTAAATCTTCGAGTAGCTCACTGAAGCTCCATTGACTGATGTCCTTTGTTCGCTTTGCGGTATCCCACCTTGCACGGGGTATGAGCGGGGATTCTTCGTGGGTAAGGCGAAATACCCGGCCCTGATACTTTGCGTTCTCTTCGGGGGTCCACTTTTCTGCTGGAACATACTCGGTGCCGTAGACCGATCCCCAACCGGCGATATACAGGGCGCCATCAGGACCAATCTCGATATCTGTGGGCCGAAAAAGTGAGCGCCCTTTGCCTCCTTTGTAGCCAAGGTCGCCTCCACGAGTAGCGCCGCCGTCGACAATCTTCCGTTTGGTTTCCGCAGGCACCTGCAAGGCTCCAACCCATTCTGGATTATAGAGGAAGATGCAGTTGTTGGTCCAGTCAGCAATCAGGTAGTGGTTGCGATACCGCGCTGGGAAGTGAGAGGAGCTGTAAAATGCAACTCCCGTCCCTGAACCGCTGACGCTGGGAAATAAATCCGAAGAGGGAGCGATGGCGATGTGTTTGCCCATCCAGTCAAATTTCCAGGGGTGGCGCATCGAATAGTGGCCGTGACGGATTGGCATGAAGATGCGCTCCCCGGGACGCCCCGGGTCATTGTCAGTGGCGAGCCAGTTAAATCCACTGTCCATGCACATATCCCATGGGTTTCGCATGCCACGGGCGAAAAGCTCCAGGTCGTGGCCGCCGGCACGGCAGCGGAAAATGCCACCCTCCATTTCCTGCTTATTCAGCGGGTGGTAGCTCTTCGGGTAGGTGTCTCTGGTGTAGATCTTTGTCAGCGGGTATTTCGTCACGTCATCCGACGGGATCCCCTGCAGGTCACGAATAGGCTTGGGAGCATTGGGCTTTACCCAGGTATTGCCCATCGTGAAATAGAGCCAGCCATCAGGGCCCCAGTTCAGCCCGTGAACGCTATGGCGGAGGTTATTGAGGCCGGTATAAATAATCTGATATTCGTCTGCGACATCGTCTCCATCGGTATCACGCAGTACGGTCAATTCAGGAGCATTAGCAACCCATAGTTCATTACCCTTCCAAGCCATCGACTGGACGCAGTTCAATCCCTCAGCAAATGTTTTTACCTTGTCGACAACCCCATCATTATCGTTATCGATCAGGATCTTGATATAGTCGGTGGGCGAATCTTCCTTTGGTTGCCGGTATTGTGGGCCAGCTCCAACATAAAGGCGCCCTTTCCTGTCGAAGCACAGCGAGGAGGGATTTATGATATGCGGCTCCCTCACAAAAAAGTTAATTGAAAATCCTTTCTCAACTGATGGAAGAGCATCTTTGTCCACCTCGCCCAAAGCAGGGAGATTGATGCAGGCCGCGATAAGAAAAACAGAAAGAACAATGTGGGTGGGTTTCATTGCTCAGCAGTCGGGATAGAATACATCATCATCATTTATATCGGGAATGCCTACAACAAGAACCCGCATTTTCCCTGTTGCCTCATGGACGACACCCGGGGGAATGTGGACCATTGTTCCGGGGAGAACTCTCTGTTCGTTTCCGTCAAGGGTCACCGACCCTTCTCCTTCGAGAACGTAATAGAGTTCGGTTGCACGCTTGTGGTAGTGAGCTCTAGCTCCATCGATATCCACCGTATGTGCCCAGGCAGATACTCCCTTGTCTCCCTTGCTGATCAGTCGATGGCGGTGCCCACAGGTACTACGTTCGCGGGGGGCATCATGCTCGTGGCGGAGAACGATGTTTCCCTGTGCTGGGGTAGTAGATTCATCTGCCATCGTCTAGATTGCATGCGCTGAACAGCCCTCCGTCGATCCCGAAATTGTCAGACAATCAAGTGAATGAAGGGAGAGCCCCGATATCACCTGTGGGTGGGGTTAGGAGCAATGATTAAAGCCAATGCATGGATTGCCCTATCGCTGTGACCGGCGCATGGTAGCTATCCGATATTTCATGATTGCGTCTGCGATAGCGCCGGCGAGGGTTTGCTGATAGGTCGGGTTCGCAATCAGCCGGGCTTCGTAAGAGTGGCTCATAAAGCCCCCCTCAAGGAGAATAGCAGGATGCTTTACTCCAGTAAGGACGCTGAAACGTGCGCGCCGAATGCCTCGGTCGGGTCTCCCGGTTTTGATGAGGCAGGTGCTGTGAATGGCGGTTGCTAGAGCTATGTTGGCGGAGTCCTGAGTGTTCCCGTTTCTAAGCTGAAAGTCATCCTGGCGCAATCCTCTCCCATAGTGGGCAACGCCCGCAGGCGAGAGGGTGAATGTCTCGATTCCCTCGGCGCGTCCGCGCCCACCCGAATTAAAGTGGACGCTGATGAAGATCGCATTCTGGAACCGGTTGGCGAGATCTACTCTCTCCTTCAAGGAGAGGTATCGGTCAGAGTTTCGAGTCATCACGACCTTGAAGCGGCGGGCCTCAAGTTGTTGTTTCAAGAGACGGGATACAGCGAGATTATATTTCGATTCTACTCCGTGGCGATTAACTGCTCCGGGGTCATTGCCACCATGACCTGGGTCAATAATGACGGTGTCGAAGGGAGTTGCGGTCTTGATGTAGGACGGCCTCAGGACTGGGTCCACCAGCTTGCCAAGGTCGATACGCGAAATAAGATAACGCCCCTTTACTGGGACGACCTTGAAGCTGAACACGAACTTTACATTGTTCATGAACACCTCTTGTCCGCCAATCGTAAAGCGAATTTTGACAGCCTTGTTCTCCAGCTCAAGAAATGAGCCTTTAACGGTCAGCGATTGAAATCCGTAGAATTCCTTAATGCTGCGGGCGGTGACATAGTCCTGCCCATTATGACGAAGAGTTTCCCATCCAGGCGCGGCATATGCCGAGGACAGGAATTGCCCTCCAAGCAGTATTGCCGCGAGGAAAAACATGATGAGAGGCCGGAAGGCAGATTTCATTGATGAGAAAGCCGCGATTGAGGAAAGGGTAGGGTATGAATCCAACCGTCGGCTCGATGAGGAAAGGTTGGCTTGTTAGCAGGTTCCTCGCAATTAGAAAGCTGCTGGACACCGGCAAGGAGAGGGCTTAGGGATCGCAGCATTGTGAATGTTGAGCTGGCTGGGAAATATCGCGCTCAGTGGGGTGAAGGGCCCCTATGGTGGAAGGGAAAACTGTATTATGTTGATATTGAAGGGTGCACAGTGGTGGAGTTTACCCCCCAATCGGGGGAGGAGAAGTGTTGGCATGTTGGGGAAAGGGTTGGCTCGGTGGTCCCTCGGGATGGCGGAGGTTTTGTGATTGCGGGAGATTCAGGATTCGGTTTTCTCGATGCCGATAGCGGGGAGGTCAGGGCAGTGGGAGACCCGGAGACCCACAAACAGGAGAACCGTTTTAATGATGGGAAATGTTCACCGGATGGGCGCTATTTTGCGGGTACGATCAGTCTAGCGAAGCGCAAGGGTGATGCCGGTCTTTATCGATTAGATCCCAGCCTCGAAATAGAGCGAATACTCGGAGGGATTACGAATTCCAATGGCCTTGTTTGGACAAAGGATGGGGAGACCCTTTTTTATATCGATACCCCGCGGTTATCAGTGCTGTCCTTCCGCTATGAGGCGACAACGGGCTCTCTCTTCGATCAGCGGGAGGCCTTCTCAACTGCGGGGCGGGTGCCTGGGGTGCCAGATGGAATGACAATCGATACTGAAGGCAATCTCTGGATAGCATTTTGTCATGGCGGCTGTGTGGTCTGCTTTGATCAGAAGGGTCATGAGTTAGAGCGGATCTTCCTTCCATGCCGGGAGGTGACAGCTCCCACCTTTGGTGGAGAAGGCCTCGAGGACCTCTATGTGACGACAGGTCAACCTGCGGACGAGGTTGAGGAAGATGCGGGCCGTTTATTTGTTTTGTCTGGTTTGGGTGCTGCAGGAAACCCCGCACATTGCTTCGGCGGTTGAGCTAGAGGCTTGCCCGCATGAAATGATTTCAGTTTTGTGCCCCTCTGCAGGGACCGATGTAACAATCCTAAATGATAGCGATCAAAGAGCTGATGGAAGCAGTATGGCAGTGCCAAATGGAGGTGGTAACTCACAGGAGGGTTCGGTTTCTCCGAGCCTTCCTGGTGGGCTCGAGATCTTGCAAAGCGTCGCAGGAAGCGAATGGACGACTGCTCAATTCCCGGTTTCGTTGAAACCGCTTCCGGTGCTTGATGCTCCGGGAGTTCGCCCGTTTCCTCCAGCGTCGAAAACTCCCCGGCTTCAGATGTCGCCGCATCAGCTTGATAACCGCGGGCTCGCGAAGGCCCGAGACCTGATAGATTTCTTCGAAGGTGATTCGATCGGCCCAGGCGGCCCATATAACCCAATCCATTGATCCCCGGGATGGCTCTGGGAACGCTTTTCGGGTGGCCGGCCAATTTCCATGCTTCGCCATAATCTAATCTGCCACATTGTAGTCCAAATAAGCTTATTCGCTAATGGTATCTGGTAGAGTGCTACACGTTCTTGCGAGAATGCGGCCTCAACGAGAATTGCCTCAGGGCTCAAAATTTCTCAAGGCTCAATACGGGTAGATAGGAAACGAAGTGATGGAGGAGGATGGCAACTAAGGAGGGATCTCAGGGCAATTTATATGGATTACCCGAAATCGTAAGCATCCATATCAAAGACCAAGCTAACTTCCTCGGGCAAGGTGGTTGCGGAAAGCACCTGCTGAACATGCCGTGAGAGCACCCGAGGATTGTCTGATCTCATGAGAAGTTGAAAACGAAAAAGTCCATGGGACTTCGGAGTGGGGGCAGGATTCGGAACTCCCAGTTCTATCCCATCCGGGAGATTGGTAGAGAGGCGTTGATGAAGATTCTGGAGTGTGAATTCCGCCAGGCGTTCGTGACTGCATTTGCTCGTAAGCAGGGCCGCGTGAGTAAAAGGAGGAAAATTGAACTGCCGGCGAAAATCGTATTCCTGATCGGCGAAGCCCTCATAATCGTGATGTCTTGCAAACTGCACGGAGGGAGAATGAGGGGTAAAAGTCTGGATGATTACTTCACCCTCCATTTCTCCCCGTCCGGAACGGCCAGCTACCTGAGTAAGCAGCTGGAATGTTCTTTCTCCAGCCCGGAAGTCGGGTGCATGGAGCGAAAGGTCAGCATTCAAGATGCCTGCGAGGGTGACATTAGGAAAATCGAGGCCCTTTGCGATCATCTGCGTGCCTAGCAGGATGTCGATCTTTCGGGCCCGAAAGTCGCGCAGCGTGTTCCGAAGAGCATTTTTCTTCCGGGCGGTATCGGCATCCAGGCGGGCAAGCCGTGCAGATGGAAACACTTTTTTGAGGACCTCTTCGACTTTCTGGGTTCCATAGCCCTGCAGTAGTATTGATCGATCATGGCACTTGGGGCACGCACGGGGTACGATTGACTGGTAGCCACAAAGGTGGCAGATCAATCTCTCTTCCGTCCGGTGGTAAGTCAAAGGGACAGTGCAATGCTGGCACTCACACACATGACCACAGCTCGGGCACTGCAGAGATCGGGCAAATCCACGGCGATTAAGAAAGAGAATTACTTGTTGGCCGGCCTCCAGTTTTTTTTCCATGTCAGTCCTGAGACGTTCAGAAAGAATTGCAGGTCCACCTTTCTGTTTCCGGGTCTCGTTGCGCATGTCTACAACCCGAATGAGAGGGAGAGCCTGACCGTCTGCTCTCTCGGTAAGTCGAACGAGATTGTATTTGCCTGACTGGGCGTTTTGGAACGATTCCAGAGAGGGGGTTGCGGAACCCAGAACGACTTGACATCGCTCAAGGTTTCCCCGGACCACCGCAAGGTCTCGACCCTGATACTTAGGCGGATTTTCCTGCTTGTAGGTGTTTTCGTGTTCCTCGTCCACGATGATCAGTCCGGGTGAGGGGAGAGGGGCAAATACTGCCGACCGGGCACCAATGACTACCATGGCCTCTCCTTTCCGGATTCGGTGCCACTCGTCGAACCGCTCACCCTGGGATAGATTGGAGTGGAGAACCGCAACTTGATCATGAAGGGCAGAAAACCTTGATTTGAAATGTTGAACAGTCTGTGGTGTTAATGCGATTTCGGGGACTAGGACGAGAACGCTTTTTCCGCGGTCGAGGCAGTATTGTGCTGCTTGAAGGTAAACTTCGGTCTTTCCTGATCCGGTAACTCCATGCAGGAGGATGGGTTTGGGGAGATTACTTGTAGCCTCAGGGTCCAAATCTGGATCGAGGAAGGAATCCAGTGAGGCGCAAATCTTCTCGTAGGCGTGTAGTTGCCCGAGGTTCAGCTTGTGCGGGGTGCTCTCGAGAAAGACATCTCCAGCATCTGGGTCACGTCGGACCTCATGGGGCTGGACAGAGAGGTAACCTGCATCCTCGAGGGATTTTACGCTGCCTCTTACAGAGGCGCCTCCAAGATCGTTGAGGGACATCGGGCCCGATTTCTCCAGCAAGCTCAGGATGGTATGTTGCCGGGGCGCCCGCCGTGAAAGTTTGTCGAGGGCCTCTGGATCAGGCATTTCAACGAGTGTCGCGACAAGGTGTGTCTTGGCAGAGTGGCTTTCCTGACGCACGGCCCCGGGGAGCATGGAACGCATGATCTGCTCGAGCGGCGTTCCGTAATAGCCTGCCATCCATCGCGCGAGTTGGATCAGCTTCTCCGTTACGACAGGCTCAGGATCGATCAGTGAGCTTACAGGCTTAAGCGCAAAAGCAGAGCTTTGCGCTGAGCCGATGTCGAGGATCGTCCCGGTGGCAGAAGTATTGCGGAGAGGTACTTTTACCCTGCAGCCGGGGCGGGCGGAGACCCCCTCCGGAAGCGCATAATCAAAAATGAGCTCCGACGGTCCATCGATCAAGACTTTGACAGCGCCCGGCATGGTGCAACGATATGCATAAACTCAGGGCTGTCCAACGTCGCAGATTACCTCAAGTTGTAGTCAAAGAACCGATAGCCGGCCGACCTGTGGATAGTCTGCCTGCCTGTCAGGCTGTGGCAGCTTTTGTCGGTAGATATGGAAGGATCTTCTCCAATGCGGACTCTGCGGTGATTCCGTGCTTTTCGCGGAGAATATCCACCTTGCCGTGCTCGACAAACTCGTCAGGCCAGCCCACCCGTTCGACAGGAGTGTCAATTCCTGCATCATGTAAAAGCTCAATAATGGATGCACCAAATCCATTCTTCAGGACATGGTCCTCAAATGTGCAGATCACTTTGCAACGTTTAGCTACTTCAAGGATCAGGTCTTCGTCGAGAGGTTTGATGAAGCGAGGGTTGACCAAGGCTACGGAGTGACCCTGCTTTTCGAGTTCCTCAGCGGCCTCTACAGCAAGATCGTGAACAAACCCAAGGCCGATGAGTGCAACATCATTGCCGTCTTTGATAAGCTCTCCCTTGCCGATCTCAAGAAGGCGTGGACTCTCCTTTGGTTGGGCTCCAGTTCCCACTCCCCGCGGATATCGGACTGCGATTGGACCTTCTTCATATTGGGCCATCGTCCAGAGCATATCCGCAAACTCATCCTCATCGACCGGTTGCATATGCACAATGTTTGGAATGTGTCTCAGGTAGCCAATGTCAAACAGGCCGTGATGAGTGGGGCCGTCGTCCCCCGAGAGCCCCCCCCTGTCCATGCAGAGGCGGACAGGAAGCCCTTGCAGCGCCATGTCATGAATAATCATGTCGTAGGCCCGCTGCATAAAGGTGGAATAGATTGCCAGAAAGGGTTTCAGTCCCTGAGTCGCGAGGCCACAGGCAAACAGGGCGGCATGCTCCTCTGCGATGCCGACATCGAAGTAGCGAGCTGGAATCTCTTCCTTGAAAATTTCAAGTTTGGTTCCACCGGGCATCGCTGCTGTAACCGCAACGATTTTATCGTCTTCTTTTGCAAGGTTGGTTACGGTTCTTCCGAAAACCTCTGAGTAGGTGGGGTTTCCGCCGCCGCTGGTCGATCCATCGACAACGTTGTAGGGGCCAAGTCCGTGGAACTTCCCTGGCTTTTCAAGCGCCGGTCTGTAGCCGCGGCCTTTTTCGGTAATGATGTGAAGGATAACAGGTTCTTCCTGCTCTTTCAGATATTCAAAGGTCCTGACCAGAAGAGGAAGGTTGTGGCCGTCAATGGGACCAAAATAGCGGACGCCAAATTTTTCGAATAGGACGTTGGGGAAAAGGAGGTTTTTCGCACTGCGCTCGATCTTTTTAGCGAGGCGGCGCACGCCCTGTCCTCCTACTCGTTCAACAAACTCCGCTGCCTTTTGACGAACGTCAGAGTAGGCCTTGTTTGTCTGCAGGGCGTTGAAGTATTTCGCGATGGCTCCCACATTCTTGTCGATAGACCATTCATTATCATTCAGTACGACGATGAGCCGTTTGGTCGTCTCTGCGATATTATTGAGCGCTTCAAGGGTAGGTCCACAGGTGAATGCGGCATCGCCTGCTATCGCGACTACATGCTCGTCGTCTCCCTTGAGGTCTCGAGCTGCGGCCATTCCGAGGGCAGCGGACAAGGCGGTGCCAGCGTGACCAGCTCCGTAGCAATCATGGTCCGATTCAGTGCGAAGCAGAAACCCATTGAGGCCTTCGTATTGTCGGATGGAATCAATTTGGCCAGCTCTGCCGGTCAACATTTTGTGAACGTAACCCTGGTGGGATACGTCCATCACAAATCGGTCAACCGGCGTATTGAAAACTTTGTGGAGGGCGATGGTTAATTCCACCACCCCGAGATTGGGCCCAAGATGGCCCCCTGTCTGGGCCAACGTCCGAATCAGTGTTTCTCGGATTTCAACTGCAAGCTGTTCAAGTTGCTCGTCGCCGAGAACCTTGACGTCGTCCGGACTTTGGAGCCCCGATAGAAGGCTCGTATCGGAATGGTGCTGAGGGTTAGAGGAGTCGGATGTCATCTTCAAGAGATTCGGCGGTTGGGCCGCTACTTGCCGGGGGGGGATCCTCAACTTCTTCCGGGTTGGGTGCGAGGTTCTTTTCCCCAGAGTTGCCTACTTCGATCAACTCTATCCGCTGTTTTGCGGCTACAAGCACTTTTTCGCAGTGCTGAAGGAGTCCTGCACCCTTTTCGTAGTGAGCAACCAGTTCCTCAAGAGGGAGCTGATCTCCTTCCATGGCCTCTACGAGGCTCTCCAATTCTTCCATGGCTTCCTCGAAGGTGCGAACCTCCGATCCTTTTGCCTTTTTTTTAGCCGCCATTATCGTGTCATTAGGGGGTGTTTGGATTGCCGGATACCGACCAGAAAACCAGAAGGCTATCCACGAATCGAACAGGATTAGGATACCGTGTTAGGATTGTCCTAAGTTCAGGATCAAGTTTGGCCAGGGTTCCCGGGCCGCTCCTGGCTGAGACCGATGCCCATCCGTCGAGGACCAGAGGAGCCCATTCTTCATACTCCTTGTAGACCCCTGGCAGTACCCTGGTGCTGTGGGAGTAGGGTGAAATCAGGAGTCCTGCAAACGGGCTGTCTTGAGTCGCCGAGAGCGCTTCCAGCTCCTTGAATACGCTGAGACGGTTGGGCAACCAGAGAGCCGTTCGGTCAGCATACCAGGCAACTGCCCAAGGTTGATCGGTCACGACGATTTCGTCCTCACGAACTTGCGGGGCAAGTCCTGTGTTCAGCGCTGCCGGGTAATATGGTGGCCAGTGTGGAGGGACCGTGCCAGTTCGACCTACTTCCCGGACTTGTCGGGGAAGATCGAGGACCATGGGCCCACCACTGATCAGAATAACCGCTACAAAGTGCGCATTTCGCAGAGGCGGAATCTGTGAAACGATCTGCAGTCGACTCCAAAGAATTGCGACAACTGCGAGGCCGTAGCCAGCAAACAGAGGGGCGAACAAAATATGGAGTTGGTTAGGGTCTGTGCTAGCTCCTTCCTTCAACCCGAAGATCGCCATGCCAACCGATCCAAAGAGCCACATCAGGAGGAGACACCATCGAAAGTTTGCGATGGATTTTCGTTTAAACGGATGTAGCAGAGCGATGAAGAAGAGAGGCGCGGTCAGTAGCGATCCAAGGTTTGTGAAGAGATTGCCCGCTTGAAGGATCGTGGTTCTGACGATTTTAAAAGGAAGGTTCTGCAGGGGAAGGTAGGCATCCTGCAGGTTGTAGGTCCGCATGACCGAGTCTTCGCTGCCGCCTAGGCCATTAAATACAGCGAGGATGGCCGTTCCTCCCATACTGCCGCTATATTGTTTGTTTTTCAGGAGCGGGAAGATTGCCAGCAGGAGAACTACAGCAAGGGCAGCAAGTCCAATTGCACCTCTCGGACGCAGGAAAAAACCTGCGTATATTGCAAAGCCAAGAACAATCCAGATTGCGAGCCAGTGAGTAAGAGCAAGAAGACCGAGGAATGCCGCAGCAAGCAGAGCTGGGATCACGGCTATCCGGCCCTCGGATGTTGACTCAATCGCCTTGTATGCAAAAAGGCAGGCACAGGAAAACAGCAGAAGCATAAACATCTGAGGGAGTCCCGTCTGGGAGAATTTCCAGTTAAGATCACAAAGGAGCATGAGCAGCGCGGTGACGCCACCAATCTTGGGATCGAAGATTCTGGAAATCAGAAGGTAATTCACCCCGATTGCCATGAGGAAACAGATTACCGCCGTAGCTGCAATAACCCGGTCCAACTTATAAACCGTATCAGTTTCGGTCATGCGCCACTTGTCGGCATCATCACCACCGACGAGCTTGAGAGCCCGGCTAAGCAGGATCGGATGCAAGGGAGCGTGGTAGGTGTCACGGTTGGCGTTCTTTATGATTGGGTCACCTTCCCGTATTTCTCCATTCTGCCACACTGAGACGGGGCGCAGGACCTTCGTTGTGAAACTCTTATCCCTTGCGATTTCTCTGGCGATTTGCGCCTGATCCATTCCCTTGGGGGAGTCCAAACCCCGGAATGTGACCAGCAGGTAAAGGAGCGAAAGACCAATCAGCAGGATGAAGAAAACAACGCGCCGGATAATGATTCCGGCTTGGATTGAGCTTGAAGGGTCTGCGGCACTCATGGTGAGAATCTGGAGTCAGTTTGCCCCCTTGGGGCTCGAGATTTCTTTCAATTTACGTTGGAGAGTCCGGCGGCTGATACCCAGTAGATCGGCTGCCTTAGTACGGTTTCCATCCGTATAGCGGAGAGCGCTCCGGATCGTGGCCATTTCGATGTCATGCAAGTTAAATTCGCCTCCCGGCGCAAGGTCCTTTTCCGCGTCGGAGGGGAGATTTCCCGGTTCTGTTGTGCCCGTGGGAGCCCCGAGGTCGAGAAAGGAGGGTAGATGTCGTTCTTCGATTGTTTCTTCGTTGGACATCACCACTCCATGTTCGATGGCGGTTCGTAGTTCACGCACGTTCCCAGGCCACGAATAGAGCCGCAGGAGATTGAGTGCGCCATCGCTCAGCGGTTTGAGAGAGCGTCCGTTTTCCTTGGCAAATTCGCGAAGAAAGGAGTTCGCAAGCAGGATAATATCCTCTGCCCGGTCGCGAAGGGGAGGCATCTGAACTGCTACTACGTTCAGACGAAAGAAAAGATCCTCCCTGAACCTTCCCATTGTCGCCATCTCCCGAAGGTTTCGGTTCGTGGCCGCGACAACCCGGACATCAACTTTGATCGGTTCATTGGAACCTACCCTTTCAATCGTTCTCTCGGAGAGGGCTCGCAGGAGTTTTACCTGGGTGGCGGCATCGATTTCCCCAACTTCGTCTAGGAAGAGAGTTCCTCCATCTGCTTGTTCAAAGCGTCCGATTCTCCGCTGGTGCGCATTGGTAAAGGCTCCTTTTTCATGTCCGAATAGTTCGGACTCGAGGAGCTGCGGAGAGAGTGCAGCACAATTCACGATGACCATTTTGTCGGCCGGGCGACCACTCAGGTCGTGCAGTGCGTGCGCGACAAGCTCCTTACCCGTTCCGGATTCACCTTCAATCAGGACAGTTGCCCGCGTTGGTGCAATCTGGGTAACCATTTCTCCGATTTTGGTGATGGCAGGCGATTTCCCTATGATGCGATCGAGGCCTGCACTTCGGATTTCAGCTTTTTTCTGAAGGGCATAATTCTCGGTTGTGAGGCGACGGTTCTCGCTCTCGATTTCCCTTCCTCGAGCTGCGCGGCTCACAAGGAGTTCGACCTCCTCGAGATTCAGAGGTTTGGTCACAAAATGCCACGCTCCTCGCCTCATGGCTTCAACGGCTGTATCTACCGAGCCGTATGCAGTCATCATGATGCAGACAGGAGGCTTGGCGAGAGTGAGAGCCTCGTCCAAGAGGTCCATGCCGGAGTCTGGACCAAGACGCAGATCAGTCAGGAGGACATCAACGGGCTCGCTCTTGAGAACCTGCCGTGCTTCGCGGAGATCTGATGCCACGTATACTTCGAATCTCTCGTCGAGGGCGAGGCGCAAGCCATCACGAGTCGGCTTTTCGTCGTCAACTATGAGAATGATTGCATTCATAAGGTAGTCCTCCGAAAGGGTGCATTGAGGTCTTTTCAGACCTCGATAATAGATTTTGTCCGGGGAGAGGAGTCCTCGATAAGACGGACGCGCTTCTCAATGAGCGGGAGGTAAATGTGGACGCTTGTTCCCTTGCCCTCCTCACTTTCAAACTTAATCTCGCCATTGTGTTCGCGCACAATACGTCGCACAATTAGGAGGCCGAGTCCGGTTCCTGATTTGCGTCCGGAGCGGAATGGTTCAAAGAGAGATCCCATCAACTCGGGCGAGATCCCTGACCCGTTGTCACGAACGGAGACCACGATCTCAAATTCATTGCTGGTAGACTCAATGTGAATTTCCCCACCTGAACCTGGGAGAGCCTGGTAGGCATTCTTGAGAAGGTTGAAAAACGCCTGCTTCATTTGGTCGCCGTCCAGAAGCAGGGCGGGCAGCTTTTCATCAAGGTTGAGGTGAACAGCGACGTTTCTCTCCTTCATTTCGGGAGCCAACAATGCGAGCGTGTCTTCGATTACCTGATTGAGATTAGCGGACTTCCGGATGGGCGCCGCGGGGCGGATCGCGTGAAGGAATTCCTTCAAAAGGCTATCCAGTCGCTTAATCTCATTTTGGGCGGTTGTAAGGTGTTCATCCAGATTACTCCTGTCCGCAGCAGGCAAGTCAGTAATTTTTCGCTCAAGGAGCTGGAGGTGGATTCCGAGCGAATTCAGGGGGTTTCCTATCTCGTGTGCTACGCCCGCGGCGAGAAGGGTGAGAGCATTCAGCTTTTCGCTTTCAATGGTTTCTTCGGTTTCCCGGCGTGATTGGGTGATGTCACGGACAAGCATGACGTAGCCGAGAAGCTCCTCCTGTCCGTCGACATCCTCTACCAGTGGTGAGAGGTAAAAGTTGAGAAAACGGTTTTCGGGGTAGAAGACCTCTAGGTCTCTATTGACTGACTGGCGCCCGGGCCCGGCGAGAGAGGGCCAGTCGAGGCCCCGAACTAGGCCGTCCAGCGGTTGTCCCACAGACTCCTCTTCGTGCAGCCCAAAAAATCCACATGCAGCTCTGTTGAGAAAAGTCACTGCTCCGTCCGGATCCAGAATGAGGACGCCCTCTTCGAGGGACTGAAAGACGTTCTCCAGGAACCCTCTTTCTCGTACGAGACGGTCCACAAGAGTCTGGACCTGACGAGAGTTCAGACGGTCTAGCCTGGCGATCAGTTTCTCTATGAATCCAGTGTTCAATCCTCTTTTGCTGGTTGTCGGGAGACCGGTCTAGGTTACTGAGGGGCCATGAGCAAAGTTCAGATTGTCCTCTGCAGTTTCCCAGACATCTCGAAGGCGCGACATATTGGCACACTCCTGATAGAAAAGCAACTGGTTGCCTGTGTAAATCTGATTCCTGGCGTGGAGTCCATATTCAGCTGGGAGGGGAAAACCACATCGGAGCGGGAAGTTGTCGCCGTTTTCAAGACCACATCAGACCGGCTTGGCGAGCTTGAGGATGAGGTGGTGGCCCTGCATCCCTATGAGGTCCCCGAATTCCTGATTGTGACGGTAGACGGTGGCAGCAAGGATTACCTCAAATGGGTCAAGGCTGTGACCCGCAGTTGAGAATCGGAGATCGTTAGTCCGGTAGAGACTTGAGAAGCTTTTCGAATCTCTTATTTTTCACAATGTGAAATGAGTTGTCAAATCATCATATTGTTTAGCTTATTTGCGTTGGTAACTCTCTTCAGTAATGCCGCAGAGGTGGAGTGGAACGCAACGGGGGCTGTCAATGTTGTGCGTGGAGAGGACTTCCTCTCCATGGCTGCCAGTGGCGATCCGGTTACAGTTGAACTTCGCTATAACAACGGCAGTGAGGGAGAGATTTTCAGGCAGATCTTTGATCTTAATGATCAGCTCTTCTGGCAGCAAGAGGAGTATTACCAATCCGTTAACCTGGACATCGTCATTACGATTGGGCTGCACACTTGGCGAGGAACTCTGGAGTCTGGCTCCCCCGGACCTCCCTACACTATCGAGGTGCAGGATGTGAAGGTCGCGGGGGATGCTGTTGACCGTTTCAGGCTGACAGTTTCCGAAGATGACGGAGGTAGTTTTCCGTTGTTTCCAGGGGAATTAGTGGCGACAGATAATCCCAGAATTCAAATTGAATTCAGCGATTCATCGGTTGGTAGTGATGCAGTGCCCAGCTACCTCGATTCTACGGATCTTACCTGCGTGTCCCAGAGCTTTACCCGTATTACTGCGGCGAGGGGATTCATCTCAAGTGGTTCCGGTGACATTATTAATTTTACGGTCGACCCGGAAAGTATCAGGACGCGAATGCCAAACTTGGAATTGGTGGAATTACGAGAAGTTACTTATGACGCCGAGTTTGATGAGGTCGTATTGAGATGGGGTAGTGTCCCAGGTAAGTTCTACGTGATTCAATATCTCGCTGAGGACCTCTGCTGGCGTGAAAAAAGCTCAACTCAGGCGCAAAGCGCCGAAACCACGTGGGCTGTCCTTCCGTCTGGAGAAACGGAGCTTTACCGTATTGTTGAAGAGGAGTGACGGGAGGGCACCCCTAGCGGTCCTTTTATCTGCTGATCACAAATCCTTTCGCATTTTCAAGGAGAGGAATCTTCTCGGCGTGTATCTCCTTGATGAAGTGAGAGACTGCGCTCTCCTCAGTGAGCTCGGACAAGTACGCATCGGTCTCGTCGGTCTCCCCCATGATCAGTAGCTCTACGGAGCCATCTGGAAGGTTTTTCACCGATCCCACAACATCGTAACCTGTGGCCACTTCCTTGGTGGTGTAGCGAAACCCAACTCCCTGAACACGTCCGGAGAAGATGATTTTCTTTGCGATCATCTTTCAGAAGGTTACTCGCCGAATGTAGGTTGTGTCCACTGTAGAGAGGCCACGCCGGTGGGGAAAGTGCGAAACGGCTTGCCTGGGAAGACTAGCGAGGTCTTAGCCCATGCGGGGCCTGCAAGAGAAAATCCCGGGTCTCGCTGTCGGCGCAGTTGGTAAAAGTTGTCGTGTTTCCATCTACAGAGGCAGAGATGAAACGTTTTGGGGTGTGGGAGTCATCGTCGAGTTTAGCGAGTATTTCGGATGCTCTTTTGGCAGCAGTTTCAGTTTCCCATCGGCATATCCAGATGAGGTGATCGCCGTTTGAATTCGCGAAGAGGCGGTAGCGATCTCCCCGCCAGAGAAGGGCGAGAGCCTGTGCCTGCTCGTAGCTTTCCATCCACTCGATGAGGGTCTGAACCTGCAGGGCCCCGAGGGACTCCTCCAGTTGGTTGACATGGTTAGTCGGAAGGGTGGGGAGTGTGACTGGTGCGATCGAAGAATGGTCTCCTCCGAGAAGTTCGAGGGTGCTTCGGGGCGGATTCTCAACAAGGTCCGGGAGCGTGCGACTTTGTGTCCGTAAACGCGTTTCGACAAAAATTCGGGCGGCGCCCCGTTCCTGAGGGAGCTCGCCCAGAGCCGCAAGGTAGATGGGAAGTCCAGCGAGGAGGGATTCCCTCTCAGTAACCAGAGAGGTCGGCAGAAGGAATGATTCTCTCTTTTCCTCGCGAAGCTTTGCGGTAATTGACTCTGATATGGCTGAACGGAGAGCAGACTCGGCAATCCACTCGTCGTCGCTCAGTTGACCGATCGCCATGGGGCTGATTTGCTCGATCAGAAGCTGCGAAAGTAATCCATGGAGGAGAACTCCATCCTCGGTCTGTGTTTCGTCGAAGTCATCTGCGAGGAGCAGAGCGCCCTCGGCAGCATCGAGCCAGCCCCTCAAACCAATTGAATGAAGGGCGGAAAGTCCTTGCCTGAGGGATTGTCCGGAGAATTCACGAAACCCAAGCAGATCGAGGGCCCGGGACCGCCTGGCTAGACCCCCAGGCCCGAACTGAGCAGAGAGATTCGCATCAACTCTTGCAAGCCAGGTCTCCCTCGGGACCGGGAGAAGAACAGGAGCGGCCTTGAAGCGAAGTCTGAGAATTTCCTCCACATAGGCTTCTGCGCTGGGGGATTCTCCATTCTGCGTGTCAGTTCGGGGTAGCTGATCGGGTTTGAATACGACAAGAAGAACTCCCGCCGCGACGGCAGCAATCAAAAGGATAAGAAGGCTTCCGGTGCCTCTCATTGGTTTTTAAACCGTGAAGTATTCAGGGCTTGAAGGGATTATCCCTCGGAAAGGTTCCGCGTGCTCCGAAGACTTCCTCTGCCTTTTTGCCCTCCTTGAATGTGTAGACCTCGGGTGCGGTCTGGTTACCCTGGGCGTCATAGTTGTAGTACATTATCCTTATTGGAGTCTCTTTGCCTGTTTCCGGGTTTGTTCGAAGTGCTCTTGCATCAAACATTCTTTCTGCCTGCAAGCGGCCAGTGGTTTTGCTGTAGCCATAGGAGACCTTATAGAGGAGAGATTCACGGCCATCGTAGATCTTACAGGCGAGAGGGTCTCCCTTCTGGTTAAGGCGGTAGACGACGATCATTTTTACCGCTCCGTTTGTGCCCCAGGTTCGCTTGACGAGTGTGCGGTCATCGGGGCTACGCCGAAACACTGTTCGCGATCCATCCTGATGGCGCTTGATACGCACGTTCGGCCCGTCTTTTTCCCATTTCTCCTGGAACTTGTCTGGGAAAGACTTTTTCTCGTTCTGACTCATTCCGATATCCGGGGTGAGCAAGAGCATTGAGATAGCGGAAAGGACCACCATGGGAAACGCCGGGTGAGAAAGCATAAGCACAAGAGGTAGCTGTGAGTTTATAGGATAGCAACGGCTAATGAGAAGGTCCCGGGATGCGGCCCCGGGGTGAGTAAGAGTGTCCCGTCAGCTTTTTTGATGCGGTGGGCAGGAAATTAGGGTTTTTTCTCTTTATAGCGGTGATTTGGAAAGCAGGTACAAATACCCTCCGGTTGGATCAGGGGGTCGTCATGGGGATTCTTAATGTGACTCCCGATTCCTTCTCGGATGGAGGACGGTATCTTGCAGTCGATCAGGCTCTGAGCAGGGCGCGCACCATGATTGCCGAGGGGGCCGGGATAATCGATGTTGGTGGGGAATCAACGCGACCGGGAGCATCTCCAGTTACTGTTTCTGAGGAGTTAGCCCGAACGATTCCGGTGATAGAGGGGCTACGATCCGAGTGGGCTGGCCTCATTTCCATCGATACGAGTAAAGCCGCTGTTGCGGAGCAAGCGCTGGGCGCCGGGGCGGATATAGTCAATGATGTGTCTGGGCTGCGGGCAGACGAGAGGATGCTGGAAGTTTGTGGAACGGCGGGTTGCGGAATTGTGGTCATGCATATGCAGGGGCAGCCACGGACGATGCAAACCGATCCGAACTATGTCGACGTAAGGGCTGAAGTTCGGGATTTTTTTGAGGAGCGTTTCCTGACCCTAACGACTTCAGGCATAGATGCCGAAAGCTTGGTTTTCGACCCTGGGATCGGGTTTGGGAAGAACTTGGGTCATAATCTTTCCCTACTCAGCGGTTTGGAGAAGCTGGCTGTGCGGGGCCGCCCGCTTCTCATCGGGATTTCCCGAAAAAGTTTCCTCGGGAAGGTTCTAGACGATGACTCGCCTGACCTCCGGGAGTGGTCCACGGTGGCCTTGACAGCAGCGAGCCGCATGCAGGGTGTGCTCCTGCACCGAGTTCATTCGGTAAAAGGGAATAGTGATGCCCTCAGGGTCGTCGAAGCTGTTCTGGCCTCGGACGGGGGCACCCAAACTATGTAATGAAGTTGAGCGCAGAGAGCTGCGCTTACCCCTTGTTCCAGTAAATTACCACGTTTCGAGTAGATCGGCCGCAGGCGATGATATCCGGCTTTCCATCCTTGTTGAGATCGACAACTTTCAGATCCTCGCAGGCAATCTTGTCGTCAATAAGGTGTGTGATCCACATGCCTTGTCGCTCGCCCGGAGTATATAGCTTGATGCCTACTTTTCCCTCCTTATTGGGGTTGCGCCACCCTGCCACGACCTGGAGGCTTCCCGTGCCGAGAACGTCGGCGTATTCCAATGCATGGCCTTGGTTGAGGCTGTCATCAAGGACGGTTCGCTTCCATCCTGTCTTTCCTACGCCCTTGCCTCCAGTTCCCTCGTAAACGGCGACTGTGTTTCCGTGGATGGGTTCGATACAGGCGAAGGTGTTTCTTTGTCGTGCAGGCTCACCTTTGCCGAATTTGCCAATACGTATCTCGCCCGCTCCTCCATTCATGTCGGGTAATGCGAGATCTCGCGATTGCCACTTCCCCTCAGTAAGCCAGACCGATCGGGCTCCCTCGGCTCCCCCGATGATTACGGCATCAATGGAGCCATCTCGATAGATATCAAAAGAGTCAAAGTTATGAGTCTTGTGGAGTTCATTATTAATGATGGCGGTTTTCCAGCTGCCTCCTGCGGACGGATTGCTGGGAGGGAAGTAGGCGGTTACATTGACGGGTTTTCCCTCGCCTCCTCGATTCCCCCTCCCATGGAGAGGTAGGACTACAAGGGCATATTGTTTGTCGCCGACATGAACCCACCGCATCCGGTGGGTCGTCGGATCGTGGGGAAGTTGGACTGGTTTTACCTTGCCCAGAGATCCCAGATAATGGATCGACCCGGATTGTTCTTCGCTGTCGGTGTTCCCCGGATTCCAATTTCCACCGACGGCTACTTCCACTTTGCCATCTCCATCAATGTCACGTGCTGCGATGCAGACATTATCCCGCAGTTGGTTGCGCTTATCCCCCTGATGGAAGGTGTGGAACAAATGCTTTTTCCATGAGGGATTTTCATACCAAATGAAATCGCGCTTATCCGCGAGGAGAATATCCTCATCGCCATCGCCGTCGACATCTCCGACTGCCAGACCATAACCGATGGCGATTTGTGGGTCGATCGTCTGAGCTTTGAATGGAGCTTCAGCGGAGAGGAGGGAGCCGGTGCAAGATCCAAGAGTGAGAGAGGTGGAAAGCAGTAAAATTTTCATTAGCAGATAATGCAGTTCAGGACAGAGCGGGAAGTCTAAATGCTCAGGGTAGCGACGCAAAGCTATTGCTTTTGTTATCTCCTGCGCCAGGAAAGCCTGGGCCTTCTTCAGGCGTTCCGGTGGGACTCTGATGACGATTACCGTTGCCTGAGCTATCCTTAAGGCTAAGATCTTGACGGGTAAGTGTTACATTTTTTGCAAGAGCACTGGCGCAGTGCAGTGGAGATCCTGATTCTCTGGGTCTTCATCTATCAGCTCTACCGTACTTTCAGGGCAACTCGGGGCGCTAGAATCCTTGTGGGGCTGGCGATGATTTTCGTGGTGTTGACACTCGCTTCCCAGCTTCTGCAGCTCGAGGTCATGCAATTCATCATTACCCGGGTAGCGGTGGTGGCGGCTCTGGCTCTCCTGATTATTTTTCAGCCGGAATTAAGAATGGCTCTCGCGCGTCTCGGAAGTTCCCGCTTGTGGTCTTTTAATTCGACTCAGCAGCAGGAGTTTCTGGGAACTCTCTCGGATGCGGTCTGGCAGCTCTCCCAGAAAAGATATGGGGCTCTTTTTGCAATCGAACGGACCATAGGTTTGAAGGATCATATCGAGACCGGAGTGGAAATTAAAGGGGTGCTCAGCCCCGAGTTGGCGCTTACCATCTTTCATCCGAAAACCGCGCTACACGATGGGGGAGTCATTTTTTCGGGAGAGAGAATTATTGCCGCCTCGTGTGTGTTTTCGGTAAGCCAGTCCGAGGTCGGAGATCGGTCAATGGGCTTGCGGCACCGGGCGGCAATCGGTCTTACCGAGGAGAGTGATGCGGTGACGATTGTCGTTAGTGAGGAGACCGGGCAGGTCTCCATATGTATCGATGGCAAGATTGAGAGAAATCTAGAAGAGGATGCATTCAGGGAGCGATTAGAAGAAATTTTCCTCAGTGATAGTGAGGGTGACGACAATGAAGAAGGAC
>DIHT01000019.1 GCA_002420305.1 Akkermansiaceae bacterium UBA5689
CGTTCCTGCGTGCCAGAATTTGGGTGATTTCCTCTGAGGTTTGCTCACAGTCGCCTTCCGAGAGTGAGAGCTTATCCGTCACCAGAAATATGGCTCACCCTCTCCTTTCATCGCTTCCCTATGAAATTTCTTCTGACGACATCTCTTATTCTCTGCCTCTACCTCGGCGGGCAGTCCCTCGCCCAGGATGCGGCTCCCACCGCCATCCGCGTCACTGAAGGACCCCTCCTTGGAAGACCCGCGCCAGACTCCATGAGCCTCTGGGTTCGCACCGAGCGACAAGGCGAGGTCACCGTCTTTTACGGAAAGGAGGCCGGAAAGCTCAACCTCTCCACCTCCTTCACCACCCGGGGGCCGGAACATGACTACACTGGCCTCCTCACTATCGACAACCTCTCCCCCAATACCCGGTATCACTACCGGATCGCAGATCATCAGTTGCAAGGGTCGTTCCGCACGATGCCGCGGGCGGAGGATTACCGGAACGCTACAGGCAACCCGGAGGGCTTGTTTAACTTCCGCTTCGAATTCGCCTGCGGCAACAATCCGAAAGGTGGAGGCGACAGCGTGGGCCCCACCCTCCCGATCTTCGACACTCTTAACACCAAGGTGCGTGACCAGATTCACTTCGCTATTCTCAATGGAGACTGGCTCTACGAAACGCGTCGCGATTACCCCCCCAGCGAATGGCTCCACCAAGTCGGCCTGAGTGGGGACAAGACTCCCCGACTCGTAGAGAAGGCTCCCACCATCGTCGGAGTCTGGCAGAATTATAAGGATCTCCTCCACCGAGGCCGGAATCTCGCAGAATGGCATCGTCACATGCCTACTTATTACACTGCCGATGACCATGAACTAATCAACGACATCTACGGAACGGCGGAAACAGGCTACGTGAACCGGCGCGCTGTCTTCCGGGACATCGCCACCCGAGCCTGGTTTGACTACCTCGCGTGGGCCAATCCGGTGAAACATGATGCCCCGGCCTGGTTTGGTTCGGCGGAATTCACGGAAGGTAGCGATATCCTGACAGACAAGGAGGCCGACTTCACACGGATGAACCTCAGCGACATGGCCAACCTCCATGTGCACTGGGGAACACCGACTGCCGGAGTTCCCGACGCCAACCTTGATGCCGAACCAGGAAACCCCAACTCCGCAGTCTATGACATCGTGAAAGTGCTGGGCCCAAACAAGCTGCAAGTCTCTCCCGCAGCCAAGGTGAGCGGGCAGGCCTCATACTCTATCGGCAGACGTTGCTACGGAAAATTCACGGTCTCGAACTGCGACTTTTTTCTCCTCGATACCCGCAGCCACCGCAGCCTCCACAATGTCGATAAACCGGACAACCCCGAGGCTACCATGCTCGGAAAGCAGCAACTGAAATGGCTCATGAATGGCATCCGCGAAAGCAAGTCCGACTTCATCTTCGTCGTTTCCTCAGTCAACTTCATGGTGCCACACGTCGGGAGCGGGGGCGGGACAGACAAACAGGCCAAGATCAAGAAGGACGACGCCTGGACCGTATTCCTCCAGGAGCGGGAGGAACTCATCGAGTTCTGGGACGGGCTCGATAAGGCGGTTTTTGTTCTCACCGGTGATCTCCACAACAGCTTTGCGATCAAGATCACCGACAACGTCTACGAATTTGCCAGCGGGCCACACAACTCGATCAACCACGCTCCGATGAAGGACGAGGGCGGCCGCCCGGCCAATGGCAGATTCAAGTATGGCCCCCGGGCCTGCGATATCCGCTGGTCGAGTTATGCTATGGAGGACATCCCCCGTGCGAATCGCACCTTCCCTCATTATTGCGTGGTACAGGTCAACAACGTCTTTAACAACCCTGTCGAACGCGACGGCGAACGCTGGTTCGCCTTTCCTCATCCCCAGGTCATCTTTCAATTCCACGATGCCCTGACCGGAGAACTCCGCTATTCCGAGACCATTGTGCTAGGCCTCAAGTAGGATCGGAAGACCAATACGCTGATAACCATTGCTCTTCTGACTGACCATGCCGCCATCAACGATATCAGCGGTTGCCAGAGTCTCCAGGCGGGTGCTCGCCGTCACTGCAACTTATATTCTGGGATGCATTCCCGCCATTCTCCTCGCGGAACGATATGGGTGGACTCAGGCCCCCTTTCACTTGACCCAGCTGATCGCAGTCGTCCTTTGCCTTATCTCCTGTATTGTATTCCTTGTCGCCACTCGATCCTCTCCATTCAGACTATGGCAGTGGCTAGCATCTGTCGCTCTTGTACTCTTATTGCTATGGCTCGCTTTGGTGGCCTACGTCATCCTCACCTACTCTGGCCTCGAGGGATGACACAGTCGTCCCGAATGAATCTGGCACGCCCCTACAGGGTTTGATTTAAACCTCTGAAGACCGACTCCGGCAACTTTTGGGCACGAGGAAGAATGCGAGCGGTCCATTGATGGTCTTGAGTTACGGTCACGATCGCTCACCATGCAGTCATGCCTCAGTATATTGGAACACCCATGGGCGTCTTTCTTGCAGTCCTTGGAGCGATTCTCTGTGGTCAGAGTCTCCGCCCTGACCCGGGTTCTGAACAGGCACGCGCTGAAAAGGCGGAGCATCAGTTGCGAGTTGCTGAGACACAACTGCGGCGTCTGCAAGGGAGCAGGATCCGCGCCGATCGTCAGCGGTCGGCGGAAGGCGCTCGCACTGTGGATCTCAGGCTGTTCCCCGGTCGCGGGCCCGATTTACGCGGTATTGACTTTTCTTCCTCTCTCGAATCTCCCCCCCGATTTTGAACGAACGATACCCCGTGCATTCTGGTTCTGGCAGGGGGTGGGCTTTTTGTGGGCCTGCAACTTGGCGATTAAGCTGCGACGAGGCCGGATAAAGATTGCCGAATCGACCTAGTGAACCCTCTGCCGCATAGGAAGTTTTCAGTGTTCCTGAAAAATCATAACCTCTTCATTATGAGGGTGGTGGGCAGGAAAGGATTCGAACCTTTGAAGGCGTGAGCCAGCAGATTTACAGTCTGCCCCGTTTGACCGCTTCGGTACCTACCCTAAAAGCTGGGGCGCACGGGATACGCCGGGGAGTTCTCACGCTCAAGCCTAAAATATCAGAGCCATTCAAACCTCTCCAGCCTTGCATCCAGCGGCTCGCCCCGGTAAGGGGCATACGTCATGCCAATTGCGACTCCCGAGCAATACCGCCAGATGCTGGATTCCGCCCAAAAAGGTGGCTACGCCTATCCTGCAATTAATATTACCTCCCTCACCACCGCCAATGGGGCCCTGAAGGCCTTCGCGGATTCAAATTCCGACGGGATTATCCAGCTTTCATCCGGTGGGGGTCAGTTTGCCTCGGGCCTCGCGGTGAATGATGCTGCGTTCGGCTCCATTGTGCTTGCTGAAGCCGTGCACCGCCTGGCAGAAAAGTATGACGTCCTGATTGCCCTCCACACCGATCATTGCCATCCCGGCAAGGTTGACAGCTTTCTCAGGCCCCTCCTGGAGGAATCAAAGCGCCGAAAGGAAAATGGCCAGGGCCCTCTCTTCCAGTCTCACATGCTGGACGCTTCCGAGCTCCCCCTCGAGGAGAACATGGCCCTTTCGGTCGAAATCATGAAGGAGTGTGTCGACCTCGACATTATTCTCGAAGTCGAAGCCGGAGTGGTTGGAGGCGAGGAGGACGGTCATGACACCTCGGGCCTCCCTGCAGAAAAACTTTACACCACCCCAGAGGACATGATGACGGTCTATGAGACCCTGAACCCTCTCGGCCGCTTCATGTTTGCCGCAACCTTTGGTAACGTCCACGGGTCCTACAAGCCTGGCTCAGTCAAACTGACACCCACGATCCTGCGCGATGGACAGAAGGCCGTAATGGACAAACACGGTGAGGATGCGGAGATGGACCTGGTCTTCCACGGCGGTAGCGGATCTTCGATTGAGGAACTTCGTGAAACTCTTGATTACGGGGTGATCAAAATGAACATCGATACTGACACCCAGTATGCCTTTACGCGTCCGGTTGTGACTCACATCTGTGAAAACATCGAGGGCGTGCTCAAGATTGAGGAGGAAGTTGGCAACAAGAAGGTCTATGATCCTCGCTCTTATCTCAAGAAAGCTGAGCAAAGCCTCTGTGACAGATTAAAGCGCGCCTGCGACGATCTTCTCTCCACAGGCAAAAGCATCTACCAGTCCTGAGCCTCGGGCCAGCGTGCTCCGCCTTGGGACTGCGCGCCTGATCTCTCACTACTGGGCCCTCCCGGACATCTCGCCTCCATGTCTGACTCCACTCCCAAGCCTCCGCAGGAGAACCCGCTGACGAACATCCTGGTCAACGTACTTGTGCCTATCCTGGCACTTACGATGATGAGTGATGATCCGGCGATTCTGGAGAAGCTTCAGGCAGAGGGAGTCGAGGCCAAGGATCCACGCCCGTGGCATCTCGGACCAGTAAAGTCCCTCGCGATCGCATTGGCCCTGCCGATTTGTTACGGAGTCTGGTTCTTTCTCCGGCACCGCAGGCTGAACTTCTTCTCCGTAGTGGGCTTGGCCTCTGTCTTGCTGACTGGAGGGCTGACGCTCTACCTCTGGCAGGAGGACGGCAGCGTTCGCTCCAATGCCCCTACCCTTTTCGGCATCAAGGAGGGGTCTATCCCCCTTATTCTGGGCCTTGCGATCTTCGTCTCTCATTGGACCAAGACCCCCCTGCTTCGCACCTTTCTCTACAGCCCACAGATCTTTGATATCGGGAAAATTGAACGTGTTGTCGCAGAAAAGCAATCCGGTGAAGCATACCGGAAGCTTCTCTTCCTCTGCACTATTCTGTTCTCCGTCTCCTTTCTGATAAGCACCCTCGCAAACTTTTTTCTCGCCCAGCATTTTCTTGGTGACATCGACTTCAACGACAAGCTGGAGGCTCGCCGCCAGTATAACAACGGAGTGGGCAAACTCACCTTCTGGGGTTTCATCGCGATCGGAGTTCCCATCCTCGTGATTCTCATGTTCGTGATGTGGCACCTCGTCAAAGGCCTCAGGAGAATCACCGGACTTGAAACCGAAGAGATTCTGCTACCGCGGTAGTGCGCTCTCTTCAGGAGACCAGTTCATTGAGGCGCCGAGCCACCTCGAAATCTGCCGTGGTAAGGCACCCTTTGGAATGGGTCATCAGGCTAAGAGTCACTTTGTTGTAGTGGACACTGATATCGGGATGATGCCCCGCCTCCTCCGCGACTCTGGCCACTGCCTGAACAAAATCAATTGCCTTCAGGAAGGTTTGGAATTGGAAGGTTCTGCAGATCTCGGATTCCTTCTGACTCCAGCCCGAACACGTCTCGAGGAAACCTGCCAGCTCGGATGGAGACACCGCATCGGTATTCGTCATGGAATCGATCATTCCATTGGTAATGGGAGCAAGACAAGCCACTTTCTAAGGTCGGAAAATAGCTGCGTCCGAACTCTTCACGACTACACTCTCCCCATTATCCAGACTTTCTCCTTCACCATGCGCTTCCCAATTCTTCCTCTCATTGCAGCTGCCGCCAACTGTATGGTTTTCCTGAGCTGTACTGCAGTCACTCCCGAGTGGAGAATTAACCAGAACGCCTCGCTCTACGAATCCCTCTCTGAGGAACACCGGCGCCTTGCCAGCAAGGGGGAGATTACTAAAGGCATGCCTCAAACTGCAGTGTATCTCGCAATGGGAAACCCAACACGAAAGACCCGAGGCTACCACTCAGACGCTCCATTCGAGCGATGGGAGTATCTTCGCAGGCAGCCTCACTTTCACCATTCGTTCTACGCCTATCACGGTCTGGGATTTGGCCGCCATGGCGGCACCTACGGCGGCCTCGGCCTTGCCCCCTCGATTCACTACACTTCCACTCACGCAGCGAGTGTGACCTTCCGAAACGGCGTGGTTGATTCGTGGGAGCTTTCCAACTTCAGAAGCTCTTCCCCTTAACGACTGGACTCTCTCCCTACGTGTTGATTCGACTCAGCAGACACTTGCCTTTTCAAAATTAGAATTTCAACTAGACCATATTCCCGCTACCTCAGCATGGAGCCATTTCCCTCCTTTCATGAAAATACTCCTCACTTTCTCCGTGGCATTAGCATGCTGGGCCTCAATATCCTGCTCACCCTCACCAGGGAGCGCTGGCGGGTCCGCTCGCTACGCCGCTTTTGACCTCCCGGCCTCCAGGCCTGTGAATCCAGCCAACGTAGAGGTTAAGGTCTCCATCAGAAATCAGGCAGCCTACGTCATGGAGGGTAGCCGGCCTCTCCTGGTCATGCCTGTAGCGGTCGGAACACAAAGCAAACCGACCCCCCTTGGGAAGTTCCGCATTTTCAAGAAGGACCACAAACACAGAGCCAACAGCCATGGCTACGCCTCAAAAGACGGCAAGATAACTCAGACATGGCTCGCCAAAAAGCCTGCCGGTTGGAACTTCAAGGGGACACCCATGCCATACTGGTGCGAATTTAAGGCGCACTACGGATTCCACACGGGATGGATGAAGCCCTATCCCTGTACTCATGGATGCCTGCGCATGCATGAAAACCTCGCACCAAAGTTTTATCACCTTGTTCAGGTGGGCACCCCGGTATCCATCGCTACCACCCTGCCTGAGGACCTCACCATCGGCCGTAATATTCCCCGCCCTCCCGATGCCGGGCCGCTCCCCGATTACCCCTATTCCTTTTATCTTGGAGAGGGATATTTCATGAAGCACAAGACTCCTCTTTACCGTTAGCCACATGGGCAGGCTGTGGGCCCGGCCTCGATCACGGACGGGCGGTCATACCGGACCACTCCCCATCACAATCAGGAGCCCAAGCGCAAGCAGTCCAACTCCAAAGGCCGCATCGAACCAGGAAGCTGCCCGCTGGTAACCGGACCGAACCGGAGGGAACTGAAGGAGCCACACATACAGCATCCAGAGACCAAGGCCTTGCACCACAATGACCAGCCACAGGGCAGGCGCCCACCATGCTGGCCGATCCGCACCACTGACAAACTCGGTCACCACCGCAGCAAAAATGATCGCTACCTTTGGGTTGAGAAGATTGCAGAGCAAACCGCGGAGGTAAGCCGACTGGCCGTCTGCGCCGCTCTCTTCTTCTAAAAGCGACTTCTTCCCACCAGCACCCATACTCGCGAGCAACAAACGGGACCCCAGATAGGCAAGATACCCAGCAGCGGCCCAACGCAAAACCTCTGTCACCCCCCCTTTCAGGCCCATAAGGTACGCCATGCCAAAGACCGCAATAGTTGCGTGAACGCACAACCCTGAGGCGATACCCGCCGACATCCACCATCCAGCAGAGCGCCCCTGTGCCAGGGCGGTACGTGTAAGCAGCAGCATATCTGGACCTGGGCTGAATTGACCCAGTGCTATTACACCCGCAAACACCAGAAGCTCTCCCGTCACGAGGGGAGAAGAGCAGCGCAACCGCGTTCCGGCAACACCAAGACAAGAGGATTGATCCCATCCAGCGAGAACTCAACCCGTGCCACCGCGAGAGAGCTACCGCATTTCGAGCTCAATCAATCGCAGTTAATCCCCTTCACCATACCTGCACGGTAAAGCCGCAAAAGCTACAAAAGAGGAGATCCCGAGCTATGCCCGGGATCTCAGAGCCCACAAAATCACGACTCTGAATCGAGCTCCGATGGATTGTTCCGCTCGATTAACCTGTTGAGATAAGCTAGGATCACGAAAGTGGATTCTCCCACAGGCCCTGGAGCCCATCCTCATCAGGCAAGGTGGAGCGGAAAATCCGACAGCCCGCATGCTCTGAGATACATGAACGATGGCCCGATGGAGCTCCCTTCTCTTCCAAGCTTCCTGCGACAGGGTTCAGGTTCAGTTCTCGTGGCGCTGCTCCTCCTGAGTGGATCTATCATAAGTCCTGCTACTCCACTGCGGGTCGCCACCTTGAATGTCGAGTTCGGACTCGGCGACCCCGGCAGCACCGCCTTCGAAGCAACCGAAGACGTTCTCGAGCGTATCGATGCGGACGTCGTTGCCCTCCAGGAAATGACCCGGGCGGACTTTGATGGTTCCCCAAGTTCATTCGGAATCCTTGCCACTACTCTGGGCTATCCGCATGTGCACACCGCCACCACCCAGCGTGTTCTGGACTCTGGTCTCCGCACCGCCTTCATGAGCCGTTACCCTCTTACCTCGACCTTTAACATTGCCTCGCCTCCCGGGGCGCTGGACATGGTGCGTCAGATTCCAGCCATCGTGGTGGACGTCCCGGGGACCGTGGCGGACCCGACGGTTCTCACCCTCCACCTCAAGTGCTGCCTCGATATCGATGATCCATTCAGGCGAGCAGTCGAATTAAAACGCAGCAGGGATTTCCTCACCCAACGAGGACTGACCGCGGAGGATAACCTGATTATTCTCGGCGACTTTAATCTGATTGGAGGTGATTTTGTCTATAATGAGATTCCTCCGGGATTACCCCGCTCCTTTATTCTTGGCGAAGACATCGTCTTCCCAGTCAACTATTACACAAATCCTGCGGACTACTTCCTACCCTGGTCGATAGCTACAGTAGGGAGCACTCAACTCAATGGCTCGGCAAACACTCAGGGGAGCAGCCAACTCGATTTCATTCTTGCCACTCGCGCCCTGAGGAACCGCCCCTACGCGGGTGAGATTTATAATAGTGCTCTGGACATTGATAACCAGACAGGGCTTCCGAAGGCAGGGCCACCCCTCCCTGACAGAACGAGCACTAACGCATCAGATCACCTTGCCGTGTTCGCGGACTTCAACCTGACATCCCGCGACTCTCTGGTGCTCCGAATCTCCGCCACCGAAGTGGCAGAGTCAGACCCCAGCGGGTCTGCTTTCCTGACCGTCGAACTTCCCTCCCCTCCGGATCCGGGAGAAACCGTAGAGATTCTCCTCACCTCGTCAGATCCGGGTGAAGCTGTTCCCGTGACCTCTACATTACTCTTCGTCAGTGGCCAGTCCACTCGGACCGTCGATATTTCTCCTCAGTTGGATGGCTTCGTAGATGGGTCGAGGGAAGTGCTCTTCACTGCAAGCGCCACAGGGTTTACTCCCGCAACTGTACGGCTGAGAGTTACCGACAGCTCTTCAGAGGTCTATGCCATCAGCAGTATAGGCCAACCAGTGGTTGAAGCCTTTGAGAACTTTAACGGACTCTCATCCCCACCGCGGTGGACGGTTTCTGGAGGGCCTTGGCGAGGGACAGATACGGGAACTCTGGGAATGGTGGGACTCTACTCTTTCGGAAATGATGGATCTCTGGGGCTACTCCTGAATAGCGAACCTGTCTCAGCCGTCACCTCATTCCGTAACGACACGGACACCAC
>DIHT01000041.1:0-311 GCA_002420305.1 Akkermansiaceae bacterium UBA5689
GGCGAAGTGGCAGTAGATGGAGGGAAGTGGCTTTCATACGCCAAGGCCCAGTCAGAGGGATTCGAGGTTGGGATAGAGGGCAAGGAGGGGAGTGTAGAGACAACAATTTCGACGCAGCAACCGCTGGGATACGTCTCGGGTGCGGGGTTGCAGGGCATGCTGATGAGCAAGGTCTCGGTCAACAACGCGACGATGTCGCTTCGGTGGCCCAGAGAGAATGGCCTTTATCAGGTTTACGTCTGGATGATGGAGGATGAAGGGAATTCGATGCGGTCGCTACGCCTGAATGTGGAGAACAAGAAGATCCCGGA
>DIHT01000041.1:692-1874 GCA_002420305.1 Akkermansiaceae bacterium UBA5689
AAGGATGGGAGCTTGGATCTTCTTCTCAGTGCGAACTCGAAATTCCCGAGCAAGACTCCCCATCTATCTGGAATAGCGATCTATGAGCTCGCAGGAACGGGAGCCACCGCGGGGCTTCCAGAGGAGAGAGCCGTCGGTGCCTTGGAAGTTGATTCCAGCTTCACGGGGAATAATCTGGCGACGGAGCCAACGGTGCCGGACTGATGGGCAAGCTTATTGCTGTTGCCGTGGGATCAGCTTGGTAACGAAGGCAGTTCCCAGGAGTGCTATCACCATTCCGAGGGTCATCCGGCTGGTGATTTCCTCGGCAAGGAAGAGCGATCCCCAGAGAATGCCAAAGACAGGGATCACAAAAGTAACCGTGGTTGCAGCTGTCGCCCCATTTCGTTTGAGTAGATCGAAGAAGAGGATAAAGGCAGAGGCCGTGCAGAGGAGGCCGAGGGCTAGCAGGCTGAAGATAGTGCCGGCTCCAAGCGCTTGTGCCGGGCTGAAGAGAATGGCGAATGGAAGGAGGGCAAGAGTTGAAGCGAGAAGGCTTCCGGCCGAAACCGCGAGGGGAGAGACCTCAGGGAGCTTGATCTTGGCATAGTGTCCAGCGCAGGCATAGCAGCAGGTAGCACAGAGGACCGCGACAATAGGCCACCCGGCCCCATCCTTGGAAAAGTCGAGCTGATTGCCGGTAAGAATTGTGATTCCAGAGAGACCTATCGCAAGGCCAAGGACCTGAAGTCGCGAGAGAGGAATACGGAGCCACAAGAGCCCGATGACGGCAGCGCAGATTGGAGTGGTAGCGTTCAGAAGGGAGGTAAACCCCGCCTCGAGATGGAGTGAAGCCCAGCAGAGAAGGGAAAAGGGCAGGGCGGAGTTAAAAACCCCCAGGATGAAAAGAGAACACTTATGGGAACTGAGAGCATTGCGGTGCTTCACTCGCAGGAGGAAAGGCGCGAGAGCCACTGCTGCTATGGCAACGCGGGCGAAGGTTGTGAGGAAGGGCCCAAGCTCGGGAGCAGTGATCCGCATGAAGAGAAACGATGCTCCCCAGATCGCGGAAAGGAGTATCAGCTTGATGACATCGCCCGGGCTCACCTGTTCACCGTAGAATTTTTCCGTAGGAGTGCTGGGTTGCGTGAGGAGAAGGAAGCATCCATGGATCCCTCTTTCAGAGAGCAGAGAGCAGAGAGC
>DIHT01000041.1:2195-15206 GCA_002420305.1 Akkermansiaceae bacterium UBA5689
CAGAGAGCAGAGAGCAGAGAGCGTGTCCCGAGAGGAGGGGTCTGCAAGGAGAAATTCTCCAAGCGTGCGAGAGGCGCTACGACTTCTTACTAAGTGAGCTTGAGAGGCCCGTCCTTGCTCTGGGACTTGTTGCCGAAGTGCTGGATCTCATGGCCAAAGGAGTGGGCCAGAGAGATGAGGAGCCGGTTGTGAGGTTGGCCGCCAAAATTGTGAGACAGCCCCATTTTGAAGTCCGATCCGCCTCCCAGGAGAAGGAAGGGAATATCGTTCTGGCTGTGTGAGTTCCCCTTGCCGAGTTCGTTGGTCCACATGATGGTGGTATGATCGAGCATCGAGCCCTCGGCACCGGGTTCGGGCAGGCTGTCCAGCTTTGAAGCAAGGTAGGCGATCTCTCCGGCGAACCACTTATTGATTCGGAGAAGTTTCTCCTGAGCGGGATTGTTTTTGTCGGGCTCGTGGGAAAGGCTGTGGTGCCCCTCGTTGACATCGAGCCATCTCATACGCGCCTGCCCAACCGATCGCATATACTGAAGGCTTGCCACCCTGCACATGTCATTTGCTAGTGAATTGACAAGCAGGTCAATTTGCATCCTGCTGATTTCCGGAGTGTTGTCGTTGACCAATTCGATGTTGGGATCCAGCTCGGGTTCCGGGTGGACGAGAGCGTTTCCGCTTTCGGCTGCCTTGAGCTCACTCTCCATCGCACGCACGAGGTCAAGATGATCCTTGAGTCTCTGTTGGTCTTCACTGCTGATTCTCGAGGAAACCTTGCTCAAGTCTTCTCTTACATCATCAAGAAGCCCTGCAAGAGTTGCCCGGTCCTTGTTCTGACCGTAGAGCCGGTTCAGCATCTGGTAGGGATCGTCAACAGGAGCCACGGGCTTGTTCGATCCGGCGTAAACCATCCGGGTCCAGTTGTCAGCCCGGGCTGGCACTGCTACCCCGAACTCGAGGGATCCGAAACGGGTGCGGGTTGCGGGGTTTTTCTGGAGGAAGTTCCTGATCTCCTGATCGATCGAGATGCCACTTGCCCACCCCGCCGGGGAGTCTGATCCACCCTGAATATTTCCGGGAAGCAGTTCGATGCCGGTGAGCAGGCAGCTCATGCCCCGCTGATGGCCGTCGCCATCACCACGAATTCTGTTGTTCAGCCCCTTAAGCATGAGCATGCGGTCCTTGTAGGGAGCAAGCGGTTGCAGGATGGACTTAAGCTCTTTCAACGGGCCGGGAGAATCCTGCCAGAAATGGGGAGGAAGAGTCCCATTGGGAGAAAATACGATGATCAGGCGTTGCCGTCTGGCTTCGTTTTGGGCCGCCTGGAGACTTGGGAGCCCGGCTACAAAAGGCAGGGATGCGCCCGATAGACCGAGGTCACGGAGGAAGCTGCGGCGGCTGCGCGGTATTGTCATTGGTCCGGGGGTGAAGCCGCTTATTTCGCGGCGAGCGGGTTGGCCTCAGCATTATGGCCTACTGCCAACTTGGTCAATTCTACGAGCAAACTCCTGATATTGTAACCAGATTTTACGAATTTTGCATGCAGTGAGGCCTTCGTGTCAGCGCCATAGGCGTTGATCGACTGCTTGGTAAAGTGGTGGAAAAGGTGGGTAATGAAGGCTTCGTGGGCCAATCGACTTCCGGCAGCCATGGTGGCGACATCGTGGATGCTGCCGATTGGAATCTCTCTTTCATTCTCGTTAACGTAGCGGGTGACCGTGTCGACTGGCTTTCTATTATCCTCGAGGCGGTGGCGACCAACGGCATCGAAGTTTTCAAGGCTGAATCCCACAGGATTGATGACCCGGTGGCATTCCATGCATGAGGTCGCCTTGGTGAGCTGGGTAATCTTTTCGCGCATGGTCAAGGCCGGGTCGAATTCGTCGTCCTTGAACGCGACTGCCTCGACGGGAGGCTTGAGAAGGCGGCCGAGGACGTTTCGGCTGATGAAGACACCCCGGTGAATAGGCGAGGTGTTGTCGTGGTAGGCATGAGCAGCAAGCAGGAACGGATGAGTGAGAATTCCGGAGTTAGGCCTGTTGGGGAGGGTTACTTTTCGCAACGCGTCACCCTGCAGAGGCTCCGCTCCATAAAAAGTGGCAAGGCGCTCATTCAGGAAGATATTTTTGTTGAGCAAGAGGTCCCGGTAGTCGGAGCGATCACTCCAGACCACCTCATCGACAAAATGCTCCAGCGACCGTCGCAGATCCCTCACGAGGGGCTCGTCGAAACCGGGAAAAAGGTCCGGATCCTTCCGGAGGTCATGCTGCTCGTCGAGTGCCAGCCACTCTCGAAAGAATCCCTGCATCTTTCTCTTCGTCTTATTGCTGAGAACCATCCGCTGGATCTGAGTGGTAATCTGCTCCGGGCTTTGAAGGGAGCCCTTGCCTGCGGCGTGGAGGAGCTTTTTGTCGGGGAGCCCATCCCAGAGGGTCAGGGCCAGGCGCGATGCTACGGTGAAGTTGTCCGGGCGCCCATCGTTATCGGCGAGTCCCGGGTAGAGAAAGCGGGGAGAGGTCAGGACCAGCAGCATGGAATGCCGAAGTGCAACCATTGGGTCGGGCTGATGGTTGAACCGGCGGTCAACGAACCTCTCCTGCTGCTCTGCGTCAAGAGGCCGCCTGAATGCCCGGGCAGCGAATTGGTGGGCGTAGGAGCGCAGGGTCGCCGGGTCCTTACGCTGTTCCTTGCTCAGTCCAGAGACCGTTCCAAGGTAGGTGATGAGGTGATTGACCAGTTCGACAGCGGCATAGGTGGAGGCCCGCTGCCATTCCTTCGAGACTCCGGAACCACGTTCATAGCCAAGACTGCGATCATCCGGGGGAAACTTGGTTCCAACTACCGTGACGGTGTCGAGGACCTCAGGCATGAGGTAGTCATTGGGGATGGCCTCCCAGATTCCACCGGGAGGTTTCCACTCAAGGTGTAGAGATGCCACCTTCTCCTTGTAGGTGAAGTAGCGGAGATAGACCGGATAGCCCCGACCTCCTAGCAGGAATTTACTCCCGGACTTTGCGTGGGACTCGTTCCTTGTGCTTACGTAGGCGTCAATAAAGGAGTTCTTGTCATCATCTCCACGGAATGAGTTCAGCAGGAAGAGAGCGCTGTTGTGGGTTCTCACCCGGAACTGGTAGAGGCCCGTTTCCGGGGCAAGAAGGGATCCCGACCAGCGGACCGAAAAACCAGTTTGGTTGATTTTGTCAGCCGGAACCCCACCTCCCCAGTTGAAATCGATGGTGGGATCGATCCGTTCCAGGACGTGTTCTTTCTCCTTGTCCATCTTTTCTACATTAAAGTAGCGCCCTCGCAGGCCCCGTTCTGGCACGAAAGTCTGGGGGCGTTTGAAGGACTCAATGAGGTCCGCTGCAGATTGCCTGAACTGTTCGTTTGTCAGCCGTAGAAGTTCGACTCGTGGGGGGCGATTGCGGAGCTGTGCCGCCGGGCTGTAGAATTCCTCGTGAATATACCGGGCCACGGCATGGGCATCCTCATCAACCACCGTGTCCTCTTTTTCCTCGGGCATCGACCGGTGAATGTAGCGGGCGAGGGACTCTACCGACTTGCGCCCCCAAAGGGGCTCTTCGTATTCACCGTCGGCTCCCTGTCCTTTGTCTCCATGGCAGGAGGCGCAGTGAGTGACGTAGATTTTCCTGCCATCAGGCTGTCCGAGAGCGCTTCCTGTCATCAGGAGCGTTATCAGGACAAACCGGAGGTGGAGGAATCGCATGTGTGCTAACTGAATACGGTGCTACGCGGGGAATGTTTCGCCCGTCGGTTAGGTCATTATACCCCACAAGTGGGATGATTGAACTTCCTTCTGGGCGGAATGTCTTTTTGGAGAGTGGAAGTGGTCGCTTGAGCGTAGCCGAGCAGGGATTTTGGCCCTATTTCGATAGCTTGAGAGGATAGCGGGCGCTTACAGTGCGATCGACAAGGAAGGCTTTTTTAAGTCGTCCAAGCACCGCCGGGTGCTTCTGCGCAAGATTCGTAGCCTCCGCGGGATCCTGATCGAGATCATAGAGTTCCCACGGCCCGGGCTTTTTGGTGCGCACTTTTTGACGCACGGCCTTCCACTTGCCCTCCATGACGGCAAGCTGCCCGCGGTATCCATGGAACTCCCAGATCATCGGCTTACGGCGGTGGAAGGGCTTCAGCTTGCCCGTATTGCGAATGAGCGGTAACAGGCTGTCTCCGTCGAGGCTGTCGGGGTGCGGGGCTCCTGCGACATCACAGAGGGAGGGAAACCAGTCGGGGAAATAGCAAGGAGTATTGTCGGTCGTTCCCGGGCGGGTCAGTCCCGGCCAGCGCACGACGCATGGCACTCGCATTCCTCCCTCGTAGACGCTTCCCTTGAATCCTCGGAGACCGGCAGTGGAATTGAAAAAGTCCGCATCGACGCCGCCCACACCAAAGTTGGGATCCCGGGAACGGTGGGTGGTCCCATTGTCCGAAGTGAAGATGACAATGGTGTTCTCGACGAGGTCATGCTTCTCGAGCCGTTTCAGGATCGCTCCGACGTGCTCATCGAGATCTGAGATCATTGCCGCATAGCCTGCCCGCGGACGGGGATGGGGCAAGTAGCCATTCTGCCCCCGGTAGGGCCCTTTCTCCGTGTCCCATTCCTTCGGATAGCGGTCGACCCACTCTGCTGGTGGGTGCATGGCGACGTGGGGTTCAACAAATGGGCAATAAAGAAAGAAGGGGCCCTTCTTGTGAGCGTCAATGAATTTGAGAGCCTCTTCGAGAATGCGGTCTGGCGCGTAGGTCTTTGCCCGGTAATCATCGGCAAGGATCTCGCCTTCGGGCTTTCGCAGATGCCCGCGAATGGGGTTGCTATTGATGGGATCAATTCCCTCATCGTCATCAAGGAAGGGCGGAAAGAACGAGTGGGCGTTACGCTGGCAGTTGTAGCCATAAAAGCGGTCAAACCCCTGTCGAATCGGGGAGCCGGAGGTGTCAGTGGGTCCGAGGCCCCATTTCCCGAAGCCTCCGGTGGCGTAGCCTTTCTCCTTCAATGCCTCAGCAATGGTGATGGCCTTCGCGCTGATTGGCCACTGCCCGGGGAACGGCTTGCCGTTCCCGGAGTCTCCGTTATTGCGAATCTCAGCGTGGCCGAGATGGCGGCCAGTCATCAGGACGCAGCGGGCTGGGGCGCAAACCGGGGCTCCGGTGTAGTGCCGGAGGAACCGAACCCCCTCGCTTGCCAGTCGGTCGATGTTGGGAGTTTTGATTTTCTTCTGGCCGTAGCAGCCCAGTTCGCCCCACCCGAGATCGTCAGCGAGGATGAAAACAATATTGGACCCGGTGCGGGTAGCCTCGGTGGCCGAGACCTTCGTATGAAAGAGGGCCAGGGAACAGAGTGCACAAAGCTTTAGGAAAAGGGGAGCCTTCATGAATTGCTAAAAGAGTTTGGATGAGGAGGCAGAGCAAGGGCGAGCTGTGGGAAGGTTCTAGTTCTTCTTGCGCTTTTTGTTCCGGTTGAAGTTGGCTTTGCGCGTGTGGGCAATTTCCTCCGTCGCGGCACCTTTGTCGCCCTGAGATTTCATCCAGCCATCGAGCTGGGTTGAGAGCTCTTTTCGGACTCCTGCAAGGGCAGTGTCTTCAATGAGATTGACGAGGCAGTGAGGGTCTTTTTCGACATCGTAGAGCTCTTCGGCAGGCCGCTGCTGATATTTTTTGACCATCGCCTTAGCGTGAGGATCTCCCTTCTTGGCTCTGTCCTGCCAGCTGACCCAGAAATTGGCTTTTCCGTCTCCTCCTTTACGGGTGACAGCGTTCGTGAAGGTTGCCTCTGGGTGAAGGTTCCGGATATAGCGGTAGCGGGCATTGCCACAACTCCGGATTCCATAGGCATCACTACCGTTGATAATGCCGCGGGTGGTCTGCAAGCCGTAGGTGTATTTCTTGTGCTCACTGGCATCGCCAAGGAGAACCGGAAGGAAGGATCTACCATCGAGATCCTTAGGAGTTGCGCCTGCCGCGTCGACGAAGGTTGGGACGAGGTCAACATACTCGACCAAGGCATTGGTAGAAGTGCCTGCCTTCACTTTCCCGGGCCAGCGGGCGATCATTCCGGAAGCGAGCCCCATTTCGAAGCACGTCCATTTCGCGAAGGGAAAAGCCGACCCCTGCTCTGACACGACGATGACGAGGGTGTTGTCCCTGAGTCCAAAATCATCAAGCAATGAGAGCAGGGCTCCACATTGCCAGTCATAGTAGGTGATCTCGGCAAGATACTTCGAATAGGAAGCTCTCGTGGCGGGGGTGTCCACCCATGAGGGAGGGAGCTTGAGAGATTCGGGGGGATAGGCAGAGGCGTCCCCCATGGTATAGGGCGAGTGAGGTTCGTTTGAGCATGCAACAAGACAAAAGGGAGTCTCCGAAGAGCGGCATTGGGCGATAAATTTCTTCAGGTTCGGGAAGAACGGCCGGGTCTCAGGCTCGTTTTTGCTGAAGTCGTTGGAATACTCGAATGGGAAGGACTCTCTGGGAGAAATATGACCTTTCCCGCTCAAGGCTACCCGATAGCCAGAGTCCCCCAGATAGTGGACGATCGATTTGGTTCCCGGGTAAACCCGGGTGTGGTTCGGCCACGCGCCCGAACGCACGGGGTAGAGTCCGGTATAGATGTTGTGCCTGGTGGGCGAGCACATCGGAGCGGTCTGAAAGCAGCGGTTGAAGGTAAGCCCTTCTTTCGCAAGCTTATTCAGGTTTGGAGTTTTGGCCTGTCCGCCATAAACTTCCATATCAAGGTAGGTGCAATCGTCCGCGATCATCAGAACGATATTCGGGCGTTCTGCTGCATCGGCTATGGGAGAAGTGGCAAAAATTGCGAGAACTCCGACGAGAGCCGATATGCGGAAAGGAGGCGAGGGAAGGTTACAGGATGACAGAATCTTCACGCCGGGATGCTAGGGCCGGTTAACTTCTTGTCGATGGAGAACAGTTCATGGGTAGGCCTTAACTTTGGGTCCTGCAGAAAAGCGGCAACTACACCCTTCAACCTAGTCCATTTCTGCTCCTTGGCCGGCAGCCGTTGTAGACTCCAGACCGCGGTCTCTGCTTGGCCTCAGAAGCCTGGGCAGCCGGCCTATCCTAAGATGTCGGAAGCGATTTCACCGTAAACGTCCGTGAGGCGAAAGTCCCTGCCATTATGCCGGTAAGTAAGTCTTTTGTGGTCGATTCCCAGAAGATGGAGAATGGTCGCGTGCAGGTCGTGGATCGTGCACCTGTTCTCAATGGCGTGATAACCGAATTCATCCGTACGGCCGTAGCGGAATCCGCGCTTCACACCGGCGCCCGCCATCCACATCGTAAATCCGTCCGGATGGTGATCCCGGCCGACCGGCCCATTGCCCTGCTGGGTTGTCGGCGTGCGACCGAATTCTCCTCCCCAGAGAACCAGAGTGTCCTCGAGCAACCCTCTCGCCTTAAGGTCGAGAATCAGGCCGGTAATGGGTTTGTCAATCTGTCCGACATTAAGAGAGTGCCCCTTTTCGAGGTGGGAGTGCTGGTCCCATTGTTCATTATTGAATTTCAGTGAATGTGCATGGCTGACCTGAATGAACCGAACTCCCCGCTCTGCCAGTCTTCGAGCCATGATGCACTCCCTTGCGAAGTTTTCCGTTCGGGCGTCGTCCATGCCATAGAGTTTGCGCGTTGCCTCGCTCTCGCCGGAGAGGTCCGTGGCCTCGGGCGCAGCCATTTGCATCCGAAAGGCAAGCTCGAAGCTTTTCATTCGGTCCTCGAGCAGAGCGCCTGCTTGGTCATCAGCTGACTGGCGCTCATGAATACGCCGTAGAAGCTCCAGTTGGAGAGACTGCTTCTGGCGGCTGATGCGCTCGTTGGTCATGTAGTGAAACCGTGCATCTCTTGCGGGACTGTTGGGATAGCCGGGAGTTCCGAGGGGGACCCCGCCAAACTCGGCTGGCAGGAAGGCCGGTCCGAAGTTGTCGGATCCCCCGTGCAGGGAGGTCGGGCAGATTGTGACGAAGCCGGGGAGATTGTTATTGTCGCTGCCCAGCCCGTAGTTGACCCACGCACCCATGCTGGGCCGCAGAAGTGCTTCGTCTCCGGTATGCATTTTCATGCATGCACCTCCGTGAGAAACATTTGTCTCGCACAGTGAGTGAATCATGCAGAGTTCGTCGGCCACCTTGGGCAGGTGCTGCCAGAGCTCGGACATCCAGTGCCCGGAATTTCCGACCTGTCGCAGCGGCCACGGGGGTTTAAGCAGGTTGCCACGCTTTGCGAACTGGACCTTGCGTTCCGGAAAGGGAAGCGGTTTGCCGTTGAATTCCTCGAGCTTGGGTTTGTGATCAAAAAGATCTACATGGGAGGGGCCTCCGTGCATGAAGAGGAAAATGACCCTGCGTGCCCGGGCGGGAAACAGCGCCTGAGGTCGGAGCGGACCCGCCCCCTGAGACTGCTCTGCCAGAAGGGTGTTCAGGGCTAGCCCACCGAAGCCGAGAGCCATCTGCCCGAGGGCATTCCGGCGGGGCAGTGGATTCGGGGAAGGAAGGTTGCCACTCATCGCAGGTAAAGAAATTCGTTGGAGATGAGAAGTGTATGACAGAGCAGGGCCCAGGCTTGGGGTCCATCGTTGCCTGCCTCTCTGAGAAAGACCTGGGCCTCCGAGCGTTCCTCCCTGGTCACCGGCCGGGAGAAGAGGCGCAGATATAATTCGTGCAGGGGATCTTCATGAGATTGAATCTGTCGGGCGATAACGGCCGATTGGTTGATAAGAAATGAGCTGTTTAGCATGAGGAGGGCCTGAGTCGCTACCGTGCTGCTGCCGCGCCGGCCCGTGGGTGCCGTCGGATTGGGAAAATCGAGGAGGCTGAGAAAGTCGTAGACGTGACTGCGCACCACTGGGAGGTAGATGCTTCGGTGTTGAGCATCCTCATAGATTTTTCGATTTTTGACGATGTCAGCAGGTGAGGGGTCCTGAGCCTTAACCTTTGGCGGAGGCCCCGTGGGGGCCTCTCGAACGAGGGATCCTGAGACTGCGAGGACCGCATCGCGGAAGACTTCCGCTTCCATCCGTCGCAGCCCGCGACCTCCTTGTCCGCCGGAAATTTGATAGGTGTTTGAAAGCATAATATGGCGGTGAAGTTTCTTAAGTGACCACCCACTCTGGAGAAAATAGTGTGTGAGGTAGTCGAGAAGGGGCTGGTTTTCAGGGGTGTTTCCAGTGGTGCCAAAGTTGTCCGGAGTAGAGACAAGGCCCTCACCGAAGAGCCAGTGCCAAACCCGGTTGACCATTACCCTCGCTGTGAGTGGGTGAGCGGGTGAGGTCATCCATTCTGCAAGTTCAAGGCGACCGCTTTGGTTTGTGATTTTGCCTGGTCGAGGGGGTGCTCCAACAGAGGTGAGGAAGCCTCGCGGAACTGCGTCTCCGAGCTCGTGTGGATTCCCTCTGACATTGATCCGCGAGTCCGCGATTTTTCCATCTCTCACAGCCATGACCTTGGGGAGCTCTTTCTTTTTGCCTGTTTGCAGGGCTGATACCTCAGTTTGAAGGCCTTCTATTTTTTTGAGGAGAGCAGTGGCCTGTTCTGGGTTCCGGACGGGGATCAACTTGAGCTTGTCGAGATGCGACATCATTGGCTCTGACTCGAGCCGGAGGATTTGTTTGCCCATCTGAAGGAGCAGAAGACCTTCGGCATGCCAGCTCTGGTCGGAGGGCATCCAACCTCCGGTCACCTGGGAGATAGCGTCTTTCAGCTCAACCGAGCCGTCGATGAGCACACGGCCGGGTCGAGAGGAGGCGGCCGCATAGCGTAAGGAGAGCTGATAGGTCCCCTGACGCGGGATATCGATGTCGTATTCTACATAATTGCGCTGCGCTCCCGGGTCCGAGATTATACCGATTCCCGCTCCGTAGTTGTCACGGTCGACGATAATATTACCCCGAGCATGGTCCTCCGCTTCCCATTCGATGGCCCCCTTTTGATTTCGGAGGGCTTCCAAGGCCTGCTCCTGCAGTTCGATTTCCTTTTTCAGATCTTCTGTCCGCTCGTGGCGCGCTTTTCGGGCTGCGGCTGAGTCCGGGGTATGCAATTCTCGGTCCTCGATCTTGGTGCTATGGAAGATTCCGGCAAGAGCGTAGTAATCTCGTTCCGATACGGGATCAAACTTGTGGTCGTGGCATCGGGCACAGCCGAGGGAGAGGGCAAGGAAGACTCGCCCCATCGTATCAATCTGCTCGTCGACGATATCTGCACGCTTTTTGACCGGGTCCTTTTCGGCGAGAATCTTAGTTCCGATCGCGAGGAAACCGGTGGCGGCAATGCTCCCGGCCCGCTCTGGATCCATGAGGTCTCCTGATAACTGCTCGCGGACGAACTGATTGTAGGGCAGGTCACGGTTAAAGGCGCTGATGACCCAGTTACGATAGCGCCACGCGAACGGATAGGCGTGATTCTCGTCACCACCGTTCGAGTCCCCGTAGCGCGCTAGGTCGAGCCAATGCCGTCCCCAGCGCTCTCCATAGTGTGGAGAAGCCAGCAGGTGGTCGACCACCTTCTCCCAGGAACCGGGTGACTGGTCTCTCAGGAAGGCTTCGATCTCAGCTGGCGCGGGAGGAAGTCCAATCAGGTCAAAGTAGGCGCGGCGGATGAGAGTAAGCCGTTCAGCGCGAGGTATGGAGGCAATGGATTCTCCCTCACTGTGAGCTAGAGTAAAGCGATCAAGATCGTTCTGAACCCACTCTTGATGGTCTACCTTCGGGGGTGTCGCCGGCAGCAGTGGCTGGAATGCCCAATGCACACCCTCTCCACCCAAGGCGGTGAGGGAGGCGAAGAGAAGAGCTGGATAAGCCAGCAGGAGGGCTATGCGACACGGGTTGATGGCCCTTTCCCTTACCACACATCTCTGAATCCGGAAAATCGGGATTACAGATTTTTAAGATCGAGCGAGAAGAGTAGCGCGAGACAGAATTACCCGGAAGGCCCCGGCAGTTGTTGCGCTGCGCGTGGATATTTTATTTGGCTTTCTCCCTGAGCTCTTCCCAGCGTTTCCTCATTTCGATGAGCTTCTTGCGATGAGAGGGGCTTTTCACGAGATTCGTGCGCTCCATGGGATCAGACTGAAGATCGTAGAGCTCTTCAACCCCGGGTTTTGGAGCCAACCAATGAATGTATTTCCAACGCTGGCCGCGCACTGCCTCTGATTCGGGAATCCGGTTCGGGATGAAATGGTGTTCGTAAAAAAAATCTCGCCGCCAGCCCTCGGAAGAGCCTGAGAGGAGAGGTGAGAGAGTTCGCCCCTGCATTTCTTCAGGTGCGGGTATGCCGGCATAGGAGAGAATGGTGGGAGCCATATCGATATTAAGGGCGAGTTCGTCGAGAGGCTGTTTCCTCGCTCCCTCATCTCGGGGATCGTGAATAACGAGGGGAATCCGGATCGATTCCTCGTGGGCAAACCATTTTCCAGCGAGACCTCTCTCCCCGAGATAGAACCCATGATCAGAGGTAAAGATGATCACAGTATTTTCGGCCATCCCGTGTTTCTTGAGGGCCTCCCTCATCCGACCCACTTCCCGGTCCACCCCAAAGAGGAGTCGGTAGTAGTCCTTGACGGTTTCCTGATAGAGCTTGGGAGAAAAGCGGATTTCCCAGCGTCGCCGGGATTCAGATGTTTGCAGGGGTTCATGGAGGGCCTGAAAGATCGCGGGATCCGAAAGCGGAGCCGCCGGGATCGTCGTTCCGGAGAACATATTTTCGTCGCGTGCGTCCGGGGGGAACTGTCGTTTCGCCCCATCCTGGCAGTGGACAGCCTTGAAGCTGACAGACAGGCACCAGGGCTTGTCCGCCGGAACGGTGCGAAGGAATTCGAGGGATTGATCACCCTGGAGAGAGGTGAGGTGCTGGTTGTTGGGGCGCTTCGGATCGAGAAAGCGTCCCTGGCCGGCAAAGCCGCGCCAGAAATCAAAGGTCTTGCGTGCCTCGGCCATTTTGTTTCCGACCCCATATTTTCCGATGAATCCGGTATGGTAGCCAGCGGTTTTCAGAAGGTGAGGGTAGGATTTGCCCCATGCAGTTTCCGTGAACTCAGTCCGGAAATCATGAATCTTATGACGAGCCTCATACTGACCGGTGAAGATGCTCGCTCGGCTTACCATGCAGATCGCCGTGGTAACAAAGGCGTTCTTGAACACATGGCTTTCCGCGGCAAGACGGTCGAGGTGAGGAGTACGACAAATCTTATGCCCCGCGAAACCAAAGGTGTCGTGCCGAAGGTCATCGACGAGAAGAAAGAGGATATTGGGCCGGGCTGCCGCAGGGAAGAGGGAGGTGAGTTGGAAGAGGAGCAGGAGAACGACGATCCGCATACAATCTCACTATCGCTGAGCGGATACGGACGCCATCAAAAACGCACTCTTGAACTTCAGAAGCCGCTCCTGCTCAACCGCATTCATTTTCGTCCAGCCAGCCGTTCAGAATTTCCAGCGCAGCGACCTGGTCAACAATATCACGCTGGGCTCTGGTGTCTTTACCGGCTTCCCGCAGTTTCTCAGAGGCAGTTGTCGTCGTGAGCCGCTCGTCGCTGTACTCCAACCGAATGTTGGGAATTTTCTCGGTGAGCGCATTCCCAAAGTTTCGTACCCGCTGGGCGGCCTCGCCCTCGCTGCCGTCGAGTCTCAGGGGAAGGCCGAGAATAATGAGCGACACATTCCGTTGTGCGGCGATCTCTGGAATTCTTTTCAAGGGATCAGTCCTGCTGATATGAATGGTCTCAACGGGATGAGAGGCAATTCCAAGCTCATCCGTAGCAGCAATCCCAATGCGGGACTGGCCGTGGTCGATAGCGAGAATCGGATGAGGAGTCATCTACAGAGGAAACTCGAGCCTTTGCCTAGAGCAGGTTTTCCGGGAGCAGTCCAACCACCTTTTTAATTTCGTCCGCACGTTCGCGGTCGGCAACTAGAATGGCATCATCAGTTTGCACGATGATCAGGTTGTCCACCCCGAGGAGAGCGATGTGCTTATCTTGCGAGCTGAAGACAATATTATT
>DIHT01000069.1 GCA_002420305.1 Akkermansiaceae bacterium UBA5689
GCGGCATTCGACGCTCCCGAGGGCACGCCTGCATCGATCCACCTCTCCAAGGAACTAGCAAAGTCCGGCCTTCTCGCCCCTCCCGCTGGACCTGATACCGTCCGCCTCATGCCACCGCTCACGGTTTCAGAGGAGGAAATTCACGAGGCTCTCGGGATTTTCAGGCACACGCTCGACCGGCTTTGCAGTTAGGAGGGCCGGGATTTTCTTCTGCTTTCCTTGATTCTCTGCCGATTCTCCCTCACGGTCTCCCTTCCCTTTTTCCGATGGTTGGTGCTGTCCGGCTCCTCCAATCAGCGAATACTGAACATTTAGATCAAATGGACCATCTTCTCTCAATTGAATCGATGTATCCCCAGAACATCGTGAAGTATATTGACCACGCGGTGACTCTTAAGACGCGCCGGGGCGATCACGAAGAATTTCCCCTCGCGGGACAAGTCTGGGCTCTCATTTTTTCGAAGTCCTCAACCCGTACTCGCGTCTCATTCGAGGTGGGCATCCGTGAGCTCGGAGGATCACCCCTTTTTCTCAGTTCGAACGATATTCAGCTCGGCCGAGGGGAACCAATTAAGGACACCGCCCGCGTTCTGGGCCGCATGGTACACGGTGCGATTATCCGGACCTACGCCCAGAATGATGTTGAGGAATTCTCCTCCTTCGCAGGCATCCCAACCATTAATGCGCTCACAGATGACGAACACCCATGCCAGATCCTCGCCGACTTGCTCACCGTCAGGGAAAAACTAGGAGGCTGGGAGGGCAAGAGATTTGCCTTCGTAGGTGACGGCTATAGTAATATGGCCCGTTCGTGGTGCTGGGCCGCCAAACACCTCGGATTCCCACTGACGATCGGCTCGCCCTCGGATTACCAACCCCCCTCAGATTTTCTCGGTAAAATTGATGCCCCAAATATTTGCGTCACCTCGAATCCGGTCGAGGCTGTGGCAGGAGCAGACGTCGTCAACACCGATGTTTGGCTCTCCATGGGGCAGGAGGGCCAATCTGAAAAAGAGGCACAGTTCAAATCCTACCAGGTCAACAGTGAACTGCTGGCCGAGGCTTCTGAGGGACATATTGTCCTCCACTGCCTCCCCGCGTACCGCGGAAAGGAAATCAGCGAGGACGTGCTTGAAAAGCACTCCCAAACAATCTTCCAACAAGCCGAAAACCGCCTTCATGTGCAGAAAGGGATCATGGCCCGGATGGCTAAGCATCGTATCTTATGAGAGCGGGCCTGCTGGGACTCTTGGGCAAACACGCCCCCACCCTGATTGCTTGAAGCCAAATCACTTCATTTTGTCGTGCTATTGGGCTAGAGTCCCTCTCTTATCCCCTTCATCCTCGGAGCCACATCAGGGCAAAGACCCGAGCGTCATTCCCTCCCGGATCGTATGTCCATCCAACTGACTAGGAACTTTTCCATCATCGCGCACATCGATCATGGAAAGACGACTCTTTCAGATCGCCTGCTCGAGCAGACTCAGACGATATCAGATAGGGAAAAACAGGATCAGCTCCTCGATTCCATGGATCTTGAGCGTGAGCGGGGAATCACGATCAAATCGCATCCGGTCACAATGTATTACGAGGCGAGAACCGGCGATCGGATAAAGCTTAATCTCCTCGATACTCCCGGCCATGTGGACTTTTCTTATGAGGTTTCAAGAAGCCTCGCAGCATGCGAGGGCGCACTACTTCTCATTGATGCTGCTCAAGGAGTAGAGGCTCAAACCGTTGCCAATGTCCACCTCGCGATGGAGCAGGACCTCGTTATCATTCCGGTTATCAATAAGATCGATCTTCCGGCAGCAGACCTAGAAAAATGCAAGAGGCAACTGGAGGACATTCTCGCCATCCCTGCCGAGGACGCGATCCCCGCCTCTGCCAAAGCAGGAATCGGAATCGAGGAGATTCTAGAAGCTGTCGTGGCACGGATTCCCGCTCCTACCGCTCCCGAAGACGGCCTTCTCCGGGCCTCGGTCTTCGACTCCGTCTACGACCCATTCCGCGGCGTGGTATCCTACGTGCGCCTGATCTCAGGCTCCATGAAGCGCGGAACGCGCATCAAACTCTTTGCCACAGAAAAGACCTACGAAGTCAAGGAGGTCGGCCACTTCACTCCTAAAATGACCAGCGAAGACTCCCTGGGAGCAGGCGATGTTGGCTACGTCATCGCCAACATGAAGTCTGCCAGCGAGGTTAAGATTGGCGACACTATTACCGACAACCGCCACCCGTGCGCAGAGCCACTTCCCGGCTTCAAGGAAGTCCAGCCCATGGTCTTTTCGGGCATCTATCCGGTCGAGTCCTCCGATTATGAGGCTCTCAAGACTGCCATGGGCAAACTGCAGATCAATGATGCCGCATTCACGTTCCAACAGGAAAGTTCTGTGGCGTTAGGCTTCGGATTCCGGTGCGGATTTCTCGGCCTTCTACACATGGAGATCGTGCAGGAGAGACTCCGCAGGGAGTTTAACATGGACGTGATCTCCACCTACCCTTCCGTGATTTACGAAGTGAGTAAAACAAGTGGCGAGCAGCTGCTTGTTGATAATCCTTGTCTTCTTCCTGATCTTTCTGAAGTCGACGAAATCCGTGAGCCCATGGTCAAGGTCTTCATCATGACCCCCTCTGAATTCATTGGCGACATGATGGCTCTCGTCATGGAAAAAAGAGGCCAGGTCGAACATACCGAAACGGTCGATGATACCCGGGTCATGCTGCATACAATCCTTCCCTTGTCCGAGATCCTTGTTGATTTCAACGATCGCCTGAAGTCCGCCACCCGCGGCTACGGATCGATGGATTATGAGCATCATACTTACCGGCCCGCGAATCTCGTTAAGATGGACATCCTGATCGCGGGAGAACCCGTCGACGCCTTCTCTACCATCGTGCACCGTGACAAGGCGACCGGCTACGGGCGCCGTTTGGCGGAAAAACTGACCAATGTGATACCCCCCCAGCTCTTTCCCGTGGCCATTCAGGCTGTGATCGGTGGGAAGATTATTGCCCGCGAAACCATTCGCGCCATGCGCAAAAATGTCACCGCCAAGTGCTACGGGGGCGACATCAGCCGGAAGAGAAAACTTCTGGAAAAGCAGAAGAAGGGAAAAGCAAAGATGAAGGCTATCGGGAAGGTTAACATCCCCCAGGATGCTTTCATCCGCGTCCTCAAGAGTGGTGACTAGGCCTGCTCTGTTCCACTGCCCCGACACCGCAAATCTCTGTCTTCCCCTTGCCCCGGCGGGGTCCCCGTGCTAGTTACCTCTCCACCTCGGAAGAGCCGTAATCAAATGAACTCTGAAAGGAATCCCCAAGATTCCTGATCCTCCTCCCGAACCACCCGCCATGTTTGCTCCCCGCTGGAAAAAAGAGTCCAAGCTCCTGCACAAAGGCGCCCGGAAATTCCTGAACTATAAACGGGACCTCCTCGACGCCGACAAGATCGAGGCAATCGAAGAGGCCAGAGATACACTGCGGGCAGCGATCAAGGCGGGCAACCGAGATGAAGCAGCGGAGGCAGAGAAACTTGTCAGCAAGGCTTGCGAGGGAGCTCTCCCCCGTTACAGGCGACCGAATCCAATCGAGGAAAACATCGAAGTGTTTTTCGTTGCGATCGTCATCGCTCTTGGGATTCGCGCCTATTTCCTCCAGCCGTTCCGTATTCCAACCGGATCAATGCAACCCACCCTTAATGGGATCATTGGCCATAACCTGAAGCAGGACGAATTCCCCGCGTTCCCCGTCAAGATCTGGCAAGGGGTTACAGGAGGAAGGAAATACATATACAAGAAGCTCAGCGGAAGTGAGAGACGCGAGATCATGACCCACCCTTTCCGCAAGGACGCCCGCGGAGCTCCGATGCCCTACATCGAACAAAGGCAGAAATGGCAGTTTTTCACGGAAACCACGATTCATTTTACGGACGGTAATGTTGCCAAGATCAAGGCTCCCCGAACCGCTCTGGAAAAAATGGGAGCGCTGGACCCCTCTCACCTGAGGCATAGCCCTGATGGAAGCACATGGTGGCTGGAGCCAAATACCATTGTTTCCGGTTATACGACCAGCGGAGATCTCGTCCTCGTCGACAAGGTATCCTACAACTTTCGACGCCCGAATCGTGGAGAGGTGTTCGTCTTTGACACACGCGGCATCACCGGCATCCAACAGCGATCCAATAGCCCTCAGGGAGCGGGGTCACACTATATCAAACGCCTCGTCGGCGTCCCGGGAGACAACCTTCAGGTGGTGGGCAGTGATCTTTACGTCAATGACAAGCCCGCCGAGGAGAAGAAAATTCGTGAGGTGATGAGGGGAGAGGGGCGCCACGAGGGATGGCCGGGCTATCAGCTTGCCGCCAGCGAAGGGCGGACTCGATGGCGGCGTTACCTCGACGACCCTGACGACGTCCTCAAACTGAAGAGCCGGCAGAACCAGCTCGACGCCGGCAAGGGGCCAATCGAGGCCGCTCTTTATCGCGAATATGCCGCAATGGGCGACAACACCAGCAACTCTTTGGACTCGCGCTACTGGGGACACGTCCGTGATTACAACCTCGTAGGGCCAGCACTCCTTTCGCTGTGGCCCCTGAGCTCGGGACACTGGGGCCTTATAAAATAGCCCTGCAGGCGCTGGACTTCTCTCCACAGGTGGAGCAGCTTTTCTGCCGGTCCGCGAAACCCGGAATGCCATGTTGTCTCCCCGCTGGAAGAAAGAAGCCCGACTCCTTTCCAAGGGCGCGCGCAAGTTTCTTAACTACAAGCGGGATCTACTGGGGGAAGAACAGGTCTCTCACATCGAAGACGCCCGTTTCAGCCTTAACCTTGCAATTAAGGCTGGCGACAAGGAGCGGACCGCAGAGACCAGTCAACTTCTCACGGAAGCATGCGAAAATGCTCTTTCTGGTTATCGGCGACCAGGAATCATCGCCGAAAACCTCGAGGTCCTCTTTGTCGCTATCGTAATAGCACTGGGAATTCGTGGCTATTTCCTTCAGCCCTTTCGAATCCCAACCGGGTCCATGCAGCCCACTTTAAATGGCATCGTTGGACATGAGCTTACCAAAGATGAGTTTCCCTCAGTTCCCATCAGGACCTGGCAGGCCGTCATGAATGGAAGACGCTACATTCACAAGGTGGTCAATGACTCATCTGACAGACGCTATCTGGAGCGTATCAGCGAAGGGCAACGCCTCCAGTTCTTCACCGTCACAGAACTCCATTTTCGAGGCGACGCTCTCCACGAACCTGAAGTCCTGAGACTACCGGCTCCCCGGAGCGCTCTCCAGAAGATGGGGCTTCAGATTAGCACCGACTACGAAATGGGCCTTTCTTATGTCCCCCCGCATACAACCGTTTCCGGGTTTTCTACTACTGGAGATCTCGTCCTTGTAGACAAATTCTCCTACAATTTTCGCCGGCCGCGCCGGGGCGAGGTCTTTGTCTTTGACACCCGTGGTATCGAAGGAATTCATCAACGCAGCCAGAGAGAGCAGGGCGCGGGCTCTCATTATATCAAGCGCCTTGCCGCGATACCGGGTGACAAGGTGGAGATTGATGAGCCGCTTCTGGTAATCAACGACCAACCCGCTACCGAGAAATATCTTCGCATGATCGGAAATCGAGAAGGGATCTATTCCGGTCCAGCCGGGGTCGGCTATCAACCTACAAGAAATTACCGTGACCCCCTGCCACAGTTCATTCGTAAACGGGGCGACATCGTTCACCTCAAGACCCGTGATACCCTGCTTGCAGAGGGAAACACCGGAGCTCAGCTCTCTCTCAGCCGCGGCTATTTCGCCCTTGGGGACAATACGGACGACTCTCTCGACTCCCGCTACTGGGGCCCGGTGAGAGAATATAACCTCGTCGGGCCTGCTTTTCTCTCCCTGTGGCCGTTTACCACGGGACACTGGGGACTGATCAGATAAGAACTTGAGCACAGAATGACGAAACCTGCTGAAATCACCCGCCGCGCGAAGTCCAACCTGGCTTTCGCGTTCATGTGCGTCCCGCAGGAGCGTCGCCCAGACCTTAACGTCTTCTACGCGTTCTGCCGGGTCGTCGACGATATTGCCGACGACACTTCCCGCCCGCCGGAAGAAAAGCGCATCGCTCTCCAAAACTGGATGCAGGCGATTGAGCGGGAGGATCATCCGGAGAACAGCCTCGAGGCGCAAGTGGTGGACATGCGCAAGCGCCACTCTATTGAACCCTCACTTCTCCAGGAGATTATACGTGGCTGTGAATCCGACCTCAGCCCTCAACGGTTTGAAACGTGGGAGGATCTTCAACAGTATTCCTACCGGGTAGCATCAACTGTCGGCCTGATACTGTTACCCCTCTTCGGCGCCAGCGAGGAAGCTCGTGACTACTCGATCAGCCTGGGGCACTGCCTTCAACTCACCAATATTATCAGGGATGTGGGAGAAGACCTCGAAAATGGCCTCCGGATCTATCTGCCACTCGCTGACCTCCACCAATTCCAATACACCGAGAATGACCTTGCGGAGCGCGTCTACGATGAACGGTTCCTCTCCCTGATGAACTTTGAAGCTGAGCGGGCTGAACGCATTTTCGAGGAAACCGCCAGCTTCCTGCCTCCAAGCGACCGTAAGGCGCTGCGAGCCGCCGAGGTGATGAGGAAAATATACTACAGTCTCCTGCGCCAGATGAGGCGCGATAAGTTTCGGGTTTTCGATAAGAGGTACCGTATTTCCACCATGCGAAAGTTCGGGATTATGGTTCGCCAGTGTATCCGCTGATAGACAAATAAGGGTCGCTACGGTGTCCATATTTTCCTACCCTCGGGCACTTGAAGGAATCAAATACCACCTCCGTAATGACTCATCCGCGAATTTCTCTAAGGCGTAGTATTGTCTCTGTCGTTGCCTCAGCATCATTGCTGTTACTAAGCTCCTGTAGTAATCAGACAGCCTCGGAATCTGGATCTGGGGAACCCTCCCCAACCGCTCCCAGCGCAAAGCCTGAAAGCTATAAGAGAGGCTTTAAGGCAGATAATCCAAATCACATTATCAGTCCGTTCCCTCCTCATAACCTGATCGATATCAGTCGGAACCCCAAAACAGGGAGACCCTTCCAACAAGGCGATTTTGCTCGGGATCCAAGCACAGGAGGGATCTTTCAAATCCCCTGAGCCCAGGCTCCCAGTTCCAACGGTTTCTCCCAACAACACGGACGCTCCGGAAACCGGCCTGCAACTACGCAGCTCCTAGGGTCACACTTCGCCCCTCTCTTCCTTTTCGAGCTCAATCCGATCAGCAAGATTCCTCGCTTTCACCCGGCGATTGCGCTTCGCCCAGCGCTCTGTAGCCATTCGTCGTTTCTGGCGCCTTCTGTTGAGCTCTTCGATTTCCTCCTCCAACCTCAGATAACTCTGATAGCGGTCCGGGTCGAGACTCCCCTCTTCAACTGCCAGTTGAATCACGCACCCCGTATCTCCCTCGTGCTTGCAGTCCGTGAAGCGGCACTGCGCCGCAAGATCCTCCACATCCGCGAAACTTTCCCTCAGGGTAAACTCATCAGTCCACATCTGGATTTCCCTGACTCCCGGGTTATCGATCAACAATCCCCCCTCCGGAAGAACAACCAGCTCACGGTGACTGGTGGTATGCCGCCCTCTCCCCGTAACCTCATTTACCTCGCTGGTCTCCTGCCATTCTCCCCCTAACAGCTGATTTACCAGAGTGGACTTTCCAACTCCACTGGAACCAACAAGCGTGATAGTTACTCCGGGTTTTAAATATCCACGCAGAACTTCTAGCCCCCGACCCTCCCTCGCACTTGTCACGTGAATCTCCGCGACCCGGCTCAGATTCCTCAGTTCACCGGCTGCATCCATACAGTCCTTCTCCGGAAACAAATCTGCCTTATTCAGGAGAACAACCGGCTGGGCTCCACATCGCTCGATTAGAGTAAGGTAGCGCTCCATCCGTCGCAGGTTGAAGTCACCCCCAGGATCCGTCACAACAACAACAATATCCACGTTAGCTGCCAGCACTTGCTCCTGCGCACTCTTCCCCGGCATCTTCCGGGAGAAACGGGAGAACCTCGGAAGACGCCCCCGTATGATCACTTCATCGCAATTTCCTCCCCTATCGAGCGCCACCCAGTCCCCCACGGAGGGCAAGTCCGCATCGTTTTCTGCCTCGTGCCAGACTTTTCCCCCCAGCACACAATCAATCTCCTCTCCTCCTTCCAGCAGCGCGGCAAAATTGATCTTGGTTTCCCGCACGAGCCGAGCCGGTATCAGTCCGCGCTCTGCGAAAGGCGCAAACCCTTCAGCAAAGGCCTCGTTCCAACCCAGATCATCCAGCGTCATTTCGTTTCAAGATTCATCCGGATCCGGCCCCCTGAAAATCGAAATCTTCATCGAAGTCGATTGCAATCACTTTCCATAGGACTTAGCTCAAGGGAAGGAACCCATGCGCGCCTTGATAAAAAGCAAGCCGGGAACAGGTCTCGAGCTTGTGGACCTTCCGATTCCGGATGTTGGCCCTATGGATGTTCTCATCAGGATATCCCGGACCGCCATCTGCGGTACAGACCTCCATATCTGGAAATGGGATCCCTGGGCACAGAAGACTATCCCAACCCCGATGACAGTGGGTCACGAATACTGTGGCTACGTGGAGAAAACGGGTGCCGGAGTGACCGATCTGATCCCGGGCGACTATGTCTCCGGGGAAGGTCACCTGGTGTGCGGACGGTGCCGCAACTGCCTCGCCGGGCGCCGTCACCTCTGCCCCAATACCGTCGGCGTCGGAATTAATCGTCCCGGAGCCTTCGCCGAATTTCTAGTTCTCCCCTACCGCAATGTCTACAAGCTCGACCCCACAATCCCCGAAAATCTGGCCGCAATCTTTGACCCCCTCGGCAATGCGATTCACACCGCTCTTTCATGGGATCTTGTTGCGGAGGATGTCCTCATCACTGGCGCTGGTCCCATTGGGTGTATGGCCGCAGCGGTCTGCCGCTTTGCAGGAGCTCGGCATGTGGTGATTACAGACCCAAATCCTTTCCGCCTTGATCTTGCGAAACGGTTGGGAGCCACGCGTACCGTTGATATCACTATCGAGTCTCTCACGGACGTTAAGCGTGAACTCGGCATGAAAGAAGGGTTTGATATCGCTCTTGAAATGTCAGGACACCCCGCCGGGCTCTCCGATATTCTCGACCATACCTCTCACGGAGCTCGTGTATCACTCCTTGGAATTTTCCCTGACAAACTTGAGATTGATTTTGAAAAAGTCATCTTCAAGGGGCTTGTCCTCAAAGGCATCTACGGTCGGGAAATGTTTGAGACCTGGTACAAAATGAGCTCCATGGTCCGTGCTGGCCTTGATCCTTCTGCTGTAATTACCCACGAATTCTACGCTTCTGACTTCGAGAACGCCTTCGAAACGATGCTCTCGGGAAAAAGCGGCAAGGTGATTTTAGACTGGTCCTGAGTTCTACCGGAATTGAAGAGGCTTCCCCACCCTCTCCCAGAGAACATTAAAATCTCCTAGAAAAGTATGCGGCAGTGTAACGCCGGGAACCCTGATTGCGATCAGAGCTGACTTGGAGCACGCCAAAATATAGGGAATATTCCGCACTTTAGCGCTCGGAAATGAACAAATGATGCTCATTATCGACCCAAGTGGCTAACTATGATCCAGTCCGCCGGGGCAGCCTCTATAAAAGGCTCGTCATCCCCCTCTCCGCTTTCGTCCTCCTCGCCTCGCTGGGCCTCGCAATCTGGATTTCATCGCTTCAACGGCGCGAATCCCTAAGGCGCTTCGAGCAAACAGCCATTAATAATGCCGGTTTCATGGGACAGTTACCCCTCCCTCGCTCTAACGAAATGGCGAACCGGCTCTCTACGATTCTAGAAGTCCGAGTTGCTTTTCTGCGCGAGGACGGGCGAATCGTACATTCCTCGAGGGAGCAATGGCCCTCCGAGATTGAAAAACAGCTGAAAACCTTCTCTGAAAATTCGACCACGGCTACCCGGATAGGAAACTACGACGTAACTGTCACTCCCCTGGAAAGCTCACGAGATCACCTTATTCTCGTCAGGGATAGAGAGGGAGGCCTGACCGGCGTCGGCATCTGGATTCTAATCCCCACCCTCTTTCTTACCGCGGCTTTTGGAGGCCTCGTCTTTATTCTTGCCGACCGGATCGTTCGTCCACTAACCCTGTTAACTAGATGGCTCCCCAATCTGAAAACCAACGAGGAACCAGAAAATCCTATCCCGGCGTCTCTCACTGCCCGGAGCGATGAGCTCGGACAACTCGCTCGGTCCCTCAAGGATACCCATCAATCACTGCTCCGTGAACAGAAACTAAGGCATCAGTCCGAACGACTTGCCACTCTCGGTAGAATCGCAACGAGTCTTGCGCATGAAATCCGAAATCCGGCGGCGGCAATTCGCATGCATGCCGATCTTATCGAACCCCGGATTGAGACGGAAGGAGCTGAATCGGTAAATCTGATCCGGGAAGAGGTAGAGCGCATTACTGACCTCGTTAATCAGTGGCTCTTCGTCGCCCGAGCCCAGCCCCCGGAACGCAGGCCGCATGACCTTGTCGAAATGCTGGGAGATGTGGGACGTAGACAGAAGCGTGCCCTCACCCATGCAGGCACTCCGCTTGAGATCAACGCACCCAGACCGGCAATTATAGATTGTGATAAACTCCGGATTGAACAGGTGATTCGGAACCTGATTGTAAATTCTAGCCAGGCGATGCCCGAAGGGGGCCCGATCATTGCTCAAGTGAGAATGGCTACAGGCGAAGCGCATCTGACCATTCGTGATTCCGGACCAGGATTCAGCCGCAAGGCCCTCGCCCGCTTTGGGGAGCCCTTCTTCTCAGAGAGGGAAGGAGGCATGGGAATCGGTCTCACCCTCGCGCGGGAAGTCATTCAGGCTCACGACGGATCAATCAAAGCCTCTAATCATGCCGGGGGAGGCGCTCTGGTGAGCATCACTCTTCCCCTCTCTCCATCAAATTAAAGGCAATCATGGACTTACCGTATATCCTTATCGTCGAAGACGAGCACGCCCTTTCCCTCGCGCTGGCCGCCGCCGTGAAACAGGCCGGATTTCAGGGAGAACCCGCTCCCACCGCGGCCCGGGCCAGGAAAGCGCTCCAATCAAAAAGGAACTACCATGCAATGATCCTTGATATTGGCCTGCCAGATCAGAATGGCCTTGAATTTCTCGCATCTCTGCCCGCAACGCAAAGGCCCCCGACCATAGTTATCACTGCTCACGGCGAAATCGAGAACACCATTACCGCGCGGAAGCTTGGCGTCATTGACTTCCTCCCGAAGCCACTCGATTTCACAGAGTTTCAGGGAGTCCTTCGCCGAGTGGCAAAGCCAGTCCTCAGCCAACAAGACACGCCAGATCCAGCCCCCGAGGCAGTAGCGTTTGTTGGAGCCGCCCCAAGCATGCGCCCGGTATTCCAGCAGATCGCACATTGTTGTGCTTCCGATGATCCCGTGCTCGTACGAGGAGGCACTGGAACCGGCAAATCTCACGCTGCCCGACTCATCCAAGGCAACAGTATGCGAAGTGGCCCATCGGAGACGCTGGTTATAGGGCCATCCACCTCCAGTAAGCCCTTGAATTCCGCGCTCAAGAAGGCGCAAGGAGGAGTCCTTATCCTCGAAGAGATCGCCTCTCTAAATCCAGAAGCGCAGTCGGAACTCGTCCGCCAAATTGAGTCTGGATCTCCTCCTGACTTCCCCCGCCTGATCGCTACCACACGTGAAGATCTTCGGAACCTTGCGCAGGACGGGACATTTCGCAGTGATCTTTTCTATCGCCTTCAGGTCCTCGAGCTACGTTTGCCTTCCCTGCGCAATCGCATGGAGGATTTGCCTGCTCTTGTTTCTTACTTCATCGGCCAACTGATACCTGACCGCAATCTATCCATCGCAGAACCCGCTCTCGCCCAGCTCATGTCGCACGACTGGCCTGGGAACCTCAGGGAACTACACAACTCAATAGCGTTCGCTCTTACCGTCAATTCAGGCGCCGGAGCTATTGAGGGCAGCGATCTTCCCGATTACCTCAGCGGAGAGACCTCCGACACCGATGCCAACGCCCCTGCCCTTCTCGTTCAGGCCCTTGACAGTTGGCTTGATGCCCGACTAAACGAAGAAGAAGGACCTATTTATCGTGACCTTGCCGAAAGCTTGGAAGCGACCCTCATAAGACGTCTTCTGGAGCGATATGATGGCAAACTAGCGCGCATGGCTTCCGCCCTGCAGGCGAACCGCACAACGCTTCGAAGGCGTCTGCAAAACCCCTGATTGGCCATTAGGTGGTCAGCCTCTGATCAAAAACTATCCCCGGGATATATATCCGGCCCCGATTCAGAGATGAGCTTGCCCCACCATGCCGGGCAATCATCCTCCCTCCCGCATGCACTCTTACTCCCAAGACCCGGGCCGCAATATTACTCTCCTTCCGACCATGATCACCGGCCATATCGTCCCCCTGGCGCTGACCGCCCTTTTCCTCTTTGAGCTTCCGCTCTATTCGGCGGAAACGCTTCTTCTCCCCGACACTGTTGTCACCGCAAGCCGTATCGGCGAAGACTCCCTCGAATCCATGAGCTCCCTCGGGGTCGTAACAGCGGAACAATTTCGCGCGCAGGGATTTCGTACAGTGCCGGAAGCGCTTGCCAATACCCCCGGGGTCATGGTCCAAAAAACCACTCACGGTCACGGTAGTCCCTTCATAAGGGGCTTCACAGGGCGACAGAACCTTCTCCTCGTCGATGGAGTCCGGATCAACAACAGCACCTACCGCAGCGGTCCCGTCCAATACTGGAACACCGTGGATGGATTTTCCATGGACCGTCTCGAGCTCGTCCGCAGTCAGGGTTCCGTTCAATACGGCAGTGACGCCCTCGGAGGAACGATGAACATCCTGACTGCAGACACGGGCTATCTTGCTGCGGATCCAGGCTGGTTTCAGCAGGGCAGTGCGCAATATCGCTTCGACACAAACAGCAGCAGTCATGTTGGACGCCTTCAGACCCGGTTTGGAGATGGCGAAAACTGGGGTGCTTCGCTCGGGTTGACGGGAAAGAATTTCGGGGATATCCGGGACAGCGGGGTAGGCCGCATGAAAAACACCGGATATCCTGAGCAGAATCTCGACCTCAAGGTAGAGACTCTCCTCAATCCTTCTACCCGCCTTAGCTTTGCCCATCAATACCTCAATCAAGACGATGTCTGGCGCTGGCACAGCACCATCTACAACGACACTCCATGGAACGGCACCAACACCGGGTCCTACGCGGCCCGCATCTACGATCAGGAGCGCAGCCTGACCTATCTCAAGGTCGCGGGTGACCTGATCGACAGCCCCGTCCAAAATTACAGCGCGACTCTGTCCTTCCAGCGCTCACAGGACAGCGCGTTCCAGGACCGCAGCGCCACGGATATCCGGACTCAGGTCATCGACGTCGACACCATCGGCCTCGATGTCCAACTCGAAAGCGACCTCCTTGGCGGGGATCTGGTCTATGGTATCGACTACTACCGCGATAGTATCGACTCCGCCGGCACCCGTACTGGGCGTGACCCCAGAAGCCGAAGGCCAGTTGCTGATGACTCGACCTACCACCTCCTTGGGGCCTTCGCCCAGTTACGCAAACCGCTGAACCAAAGACTGGAGACTACCTTCGGAGCAAGGATTACCCACGCCGAAGCAGAGCTGGGTAAGGTCTGGGACCCCGATAACAGCACGGATATATCGGCGAGTGCAGATTGGAGCAATATCGTCTTCAATGCACGTGCCCTCTACCGGCTCGACGACAGCTGGAACCTCTACGGCGGTGCAAGCCAGGGGTTCCGGGCCCCTAATGCCCATGACCTCAGCGGCAATATCACTTCCCGGAGTGGCCAGGAACAGCTGGGAACCCTCGACCTCGAGCCAGAAAAATCATGGACCTTCGAACTCGGGTCCCGCTTCACAAGTGGTGGCGTCAGTTTCGGGGCCGCGGGCTTCTATACTCTGGTTGATGACCTTATCATCAGTGTTCCCGCCGCTCCGGGCGGAGATACCGTCGAAGCAACCAATGCTCAGGAAGCGGAAATCGTCGGGATCGAACTTGAGGCCGCTGTGCGTTTCCTCGATAACCTGACCCTCTCAGGTCACCTTACCTGGCAGGAAGGAGACACCGCCAGCCCCTCCTTTCTCGGAGGCCCAAGCGAGGAGGCTCCAGTGAGCCGGCTGTCGCCCCTAGTGGCGAGCCTCGCCCTCCGCTATGACTCTCCGGACCAACGGTGGTGGGTGGAAGGCCGAATCACCGCTGCCGACAAACAGGACGAACTCAGTGCCCGCGACCAGAGGGACACCCAGCGGATTCCCCCCGGGGGTACTCCGAGTTACCTCGTGGCATCAATCCGGGCTGGGATGCAGGTCTCAGAGAATCTTGAGCTGACCGCCGCTCTTGAAAACATCACGGACGAGGACTACCGGATTCACGGGTCCGGGGTAAACCAGCCAGGAATCAACGCTATTATCGGCGCGAAAGTCAGCTGGTAGCCTATCGTATTCCCGCAGAGTTCACCCCGTCAGCAGCTCCATGTTCCCCTCGCTGCTACCAAAGCCTGCCGCATCCACCCCATGGCGGTGGAGCAGCTCAAGGTAGAGGTTGCAGAGCGGCGTGGCCCCCTTGAGAACTGTGTGCCCTTGGTGTCGATATCCGCCCCCTGCCACAATAGTGGGAAGATTATCGCAGGTATGATTGGAGGCATCACCAAAGTTACTTCCAATGACTACGGTGGTGTGATCGAGCAACGTTCCCCCATTTTCCTCGATCCCGTCGAGTTCCGAGAGGAATTTGTTGAGGTGCTTTACGATGTCGATCTCGATCCTGCTCAATTTCGCAAGCACGCCGGCTTGACCCCCGTGGTGAGATAAGGTGTGCCAGCCTCCGGTTGCTCCAGGCACGCTGATCGCGCCATAAATCCAATCGAGCGAAACAGTGATCACCCGCGTTGAATCTGTCTGAAAAGCGAGCTTCGCCAGCTCAAAAAGATTACTTACCTTGGTCGAGAACACAAACTCCTGGTCGTTGCTCAGGCTGTCCGGCACCTTAGGCTTCTGCGCCTTGAGCCAGAATTCCTCGTGCGCCAGCTGCGCCTCAATTTCAGCTATCACCGTGCGGTAGGAATCAATCTTCCCCTGGTTCCCGGCGCTCTTCTTGAGCTGGGCCATGTCGCGATACAGACTCTTGACGATCCGTTGGTCATTCTCGATCTGCCGCCGCTTCGCCGAGAGATCCTCCTCTCCGAAGAGCTTGTCGAAGATCGCCCGCTCATCGTGCATCGGCGGAATCGCCACCCCACGATCGTTCCAGGAGCACCCCCAGCCGCGATCGTAAATACTGAACGACAGAAATGGAAAACGCGTGTCTCCTCCCATCTCCCGCGCCAATACTTGGTCCAGTGAAATACTGTTCACGAAGTTTGTCGCCTCGGGGCTCGGCATTCCGGTAAGAAACGACTTTTCCGAGTCGTGATTGCTCGTGTCCATCCCCGGGTGGAACAGATTCTGAAAGACCGTCATCTTTTCCTTCACCGCCAACTCCTTGAGGTACCGCGAGGTCGCCAGATCACCCCGTTTGACCGGAAAGAAGTTTGGTTCGTAGAACCCGAGCGAGTTGCAGATGAAAATCATCCGCCTGGGCGGGGCCTTCGCCTCAGAGGAAGTGGCAGCCCGAGCGTTCAGCGACTGCAGCGCCAATGGCAGCGCCGCTCCAAACTTCAGGAAGGTTCTCCGATCGTAGGGGCTCATGACTTCGATTCGCTCAGGGAATACTCCAGCACTTCAGTTACCAGGGTCTTTAAGCGGATGTTCTCCGGCTTCCGCCCGACAAACTCCCACAAGTGAAGGCGCTGAACAAGGTCCGGTTCGTGGCCGTTGGCATACTCAAAAAACTTCTTGGCGAAATTATAGGCGATCTTGCGCTCGTCCGCGAGGAGGACCTTCTTCAATCCGAAGATGTTGCCAAACTTGTCGCCATTGATCTCGCCCGAGGCGTCCACGGAGCCTCCCACCTTGAAATAGCCCTTGGGACGATACTGAAACGTCCCACGGTGAGCTTGCTTGATCTTGTAGGTATCGCGCCACTCCCCCACCGCATCGAAGTTCTCCAAGGCAAATCCATACGGATCGATGCTCTTGTGACAGGCGTAGCACGCCTTGCTCTTCTTGTGTTGCTCGATCTGCTCCTTGAGCGTTTCAGCGTGATCGTGCTGCGGCTCGAGGGCTGGGACACTCTCGGGCGGCGGTGACAACGGCGTCCCCACAATGTTCTTGGAGATCCACGCTCCTCGTAAAATCGGCGAACTATCAAACCCGTCGGTGGTTACCTTCAGCACGCTCGCCATCGTCATGAGCCCGCCACGGGGACTTTCGGCCGGCAAGCTCACCTTCCGCATCTCCTGCCCGACCACACCCGGGATTCCGTAGTGCCGTGCCAAGCGCTGGTTGAGGAAAGTGAAATCCGAATCAATCAAGTACGCTGCGGACATGTCCTCCTGAATGAGGTGCTGAAGATATCTCCGCGTCTCGACCGGCAGGTAATGATTCATGAGATCATCAAAGAGAGGATAAAGTTTCAGCGAGGGCGTCACCTTGTTCAAGCCGCGCAGGTTCAACCACTGGTCGCTGAACGAACGAATCATTCGCTCACTGCGTTCCTCTGCCAGCATCCGGGCAATCTCTCCCCGCAAGACTTCACCCCTGAGCTCGTTGGACGCCGCGAGCTTCAAAAGCTCTTCATCCGGAACCGAGAGCCACAAACTCCGCGCGAGCTCCGCCGCCATCGCATATGACGAGTTGGAATACTCCCCCGGCGCCAGCAGGAATCGCGGCGAGCAGAGCACCGCCTTCATCCCGAGCTTCGCAGCCTGCGCAAAATCGCTTTCCTTGAGACCAGTCAACGCCGCATCGAAGTAGGGAGAGAGGTCCTCATCGCTGAGCTTCGAGGAAAAGGCCCGTTCCGCGAACCGGCGGATCACCCGCTTCAAGTCTTCCTCCGACCGGGAGACAACGGCGACACGAGAGATCGCAACCGGCTCCGGGATTTCTGTGATTACATCCAGCTTCCCCACCGAGGCGATCGACTTGTTATCCAACTGCACCGAGTCAGTCACGAGGAACTTGATGAAGCGGCTCGTCGTCTCAGACGGAAAGATGATCGGCTGTTCGTTCGCGAGGCGCACATCGAGCCCTCCGCTCATGACCTTCTCTCCCCATGACTTTACGTTATCCGAGAAGTAGATCTCGTAGGACTTCACGAGGCCGTTACCATTGCCTCCCGTCCATGTTGCAAAGGACAGCCCCTCGATCTCTGCCCCGCTCGGGTTCTCAAAAACCACAAAGTGCGGCGGTTTCGCCACCTTTGGCGAGAAGCGCGTGTGCCAGAAGGTCAGGTTCGACCCGTCCTGCATCTTCTCCTTCTCCATTCCCTCCTGAAAACTGCTCACCATGACCTTGCCACCAATCCGCTGCAAATTCGTCTGAAACCCTGTATTCTCAAGAGTCTCCCTTGACCCCGACCGCAGGGGCATTTCATCAAACACCATCTTGTAGGAGGTCGGCGGCCAGGAATCCAACAACGGACCACGCGCCTTCATCTGCTTGATGTAGATTCCTTCCTGCGGATTTCTGCTGCGAAAGTTATGCCGTGAATAGCAATGCACGGAAACGTTTTCCCCCGGCCTAAGAAACGCCCTAATAGTCTGTGATCTCACCTCGCGGTCACCCACCGAGATCACCCCAACCAACCGCTGTGGCTGCGGCCGGTCATCGGCGTAGTAGTACTTCCCGGCGTGCACCTGCAGACTGAGTTCGTTGGTAATCTTCGCCACCTTGGCGGCATCAAAGGTCAATTCATACCAACCCGCCACCGGCGGATCAAAGTTGTCGATGAAAAACGAGTAGCTGTTTCCGTTGTTCGCCCGCGTCCACGAGAAGAGCGTCCCCTCTTTATACGGTCTGTGATAGATCCGGTAAGTCTCGTGACTGTCCCGGATCTTGCTCGTCACCCATTGCTGCTCTGCCGGAAAACCATCCTCGGGAAAGGCGGCCTCGAGCATTTCGTCCGCGACTGAAAAGTAGGAAGTCAGCATTTCACGGCTTAACTTGATCTTCCGGTTCGAGTCGAAGTCATTGGTGCCGCGGTCTTCCGGAATCTCGCTCGCAAGATCCAGGCTCGTGCCCAAGAGGTCGTTCAAGGAATGCACGAACTCATGTCGGCTGATCCGGCGAAACGATCTTGGCGAGGCTTCCTCCTGTCTTTTCCCCAGCCAGTTCAGAACGGCCTGCTTCTCTTCCGCAGTCGGCTGCTCCTTATCGGCCGGGGGCATCTTGCCGGCAAGGAGGTTCTCGAAGACGAGCGTACCGTCGAAATGCTCCTTCGCGAGGGCATCCTCGAGACTGAGGTCCCCCTTCTTCGTCGCAGAGTCGTGGCAGTCGAAGCAGTAGTGCTCCAAGATCTCGATCGCGTGTTCCTCCCTTTCCTCGTCGGCAATCACCACTCCATGCAGGAACACGGCTGCAAACAGAATCGCGATCCGCCCCAGGCTTGGGTGATGCATTCCTGCTCTCATGATTCAGTGATCGGCTGCCGTGATTCCCTCGGGCGTTTTCTTCATGCGTTGCACGATCTCCGGATAACGGGCATGGAGATTGCCCGCCTCCCCAAGACCCTCTTTGGTGAAACCGAAGGGTCGGCCAGGCACAAGAACCGGTATGAAAAGAGGGATTCGTTTCACACGCTATCCCAGTTTCCCGTTTATTCCCGCGATCTGCTTTCCTGCAGCCGGAACCTCGCCCGGCCTGAATGATCAGAGCGTCCAACCCTTCCGGTAGGGACGATGAAGGAGGGCGCTGGCCCCGGCGTGATCAGGGATCTCCCCGGTCAGAGTGTCATAGTGGAAGGGCTCACCCACGATCCCAGCGATATTAGTCAACTGGATCAGCTCGGTGAGCGGCCCCCCGATCGCAAAACTGGAGAAGGTCTCCCCCTTACCCTTACAGGCCTCAATCCATTCTCGGTGATGACCAACACCTCGCGCCAATGTTTTCGGTGGCTCCTTGATCGAACCCTTGTCTTTGGACAGGATCTCCGAACTCGTATTCCATGGGTTTGACGAGTAAATGCTTCCCTTGGTTCCGATGAGCAAGGATCCAAAGGACCCCGGCTGCTTTCCGTGAAGCAAGTCCGCGGAAGGCCGCATCTTCTCGCCGCTGGAAACGGTCAACTTCACCGCCGGAAGGTCACCACGGGCGGGAATGTGGAAATGCACCCGAGTTGAAGCCGGGTAGCCTTCCGCATGAACCCCGGTAGCCTCACCCTCGATCCGGATTCGCTTGGCCTTGCTGGAACCACCGGGCTCCCAGAGCTCTCCAAGGTTGAGGCAACGAAAGAGAAAGTTCCCGGTATGACAGCCCATATCTCCCAGACTACCACTCCCAAAATGCCGCCAGCCTCTCCAGATGAAGGGAAGATAGCTGGGGTGATAAGGCCGTTCGGAGGCTGGTCCAAGCCAGAGATCCCAGTCGAGGTTCTTGGGAACCGCGGGGGTATCCTTGGGGCGGGTCATGGTGGCGCTTCCATCACTTACCCAGAGATATGCGTTCTCGACAGGTCCCACCGTTCCGGCAGCGCCCCATTCGGTAGCCCGGCGCACACCCTCGGAAGCCGACCCCTGATTACCCATCTGAGTCACCACCTTGTGCTTGGCAGCCGTCAGGCGCATCATGCGGGCCTCGTGCACGGTGCGAGTCAGCGGCTTCTCACAGTAGACATGCTTACCCTGCTTCATGGCACCAACCGCGGCGACGGCATGAGTATGATCCGGGGTGCAGACCACAACCGCATCGATCTCCTTATCCATCTCTGAAAGCATCAGCCGGAAATCCGTGTAACGCTTGGTCCCGGAATACTGCTTCAACATCTGGGCCGCGCGTTTCTCATCAACATCACAAACCGCCACGACGTTCTCCCCGGAAACCCCGCGGGTATTACTGACTCCTTGTCCCCCGACCCCGATACAGGCCACGCTCAGTTTTTCGTTCGCCTTGTATCCGAAGGCAACTTGGCTGCTGCAGATCAGGAGACCAGCCCCTGTCGACCCCTTGAGAAATCCGCGACGATCCAAAGATGTGTGCTTACCCATATCCGCCTTGTTTCCCCCAATCGCGGCCCGATCGCAAGAAAACTCGCGATCATTGGGATCGCTGTGATCACACGATCGCAGGATTCGACCCGGTCGGCCCCCCTATCTCATCGGTTCAGGGATACTAACCTTGGAGGCAAAGGGGGCAGGCAGGAGGAGAAACCTCGCGGCCAATCCTCCACCAAGCCAGAAACCCTGCTTCACGGTTCGACAGGAAGCCCTCCTGGAACATCCGTAACCCATGGATACAGACTGAAACGGTAGCGATAGAGGGCCGCGACTCTCTCCCGCGGAAGGGTCGACTGATTTCCCCGGCCGATGTTGGTATACCATCCATTCTGAAACGTTGCATTGAGGTGGCCGTAGTTGGCTCCAATCGTTATCCATTCCACATCATCCTGCCCCCTCAGTTGAAGCTCGCACATGGTGTCCGGCGGAAGCGTCTGAAAGAAGGTGGTCACCCCCACGTTTGAGCCATTGGCGGTCACTTCCAGCGGGATGGAGGGGTGGCTGACTGGATCAAGAGGATCGGTGTTAAAGATGTATTCCAGCATGTTGGAGTAGGCATCGTTGTCCGGGTCGGAAAGAGCTCCGCTGGTTGTGGAGTCCGTCAATTGACCCTCCGTGAAGGTCCTTGTACGCCACGCCTCCATCGGGCTCATGAGATTCAGAGGAACAGGAAGACGGACCCGTGGTGCCTTTGTTGGAAGAGGAAGGAATTCAACCACGAACTGATCCTCTCCGGAGCGCGGGGTATAAGTTAAATCGGAAGGCAAGGAATAGATCCCATACCATCCGGGAGACGCCCCCCCTAAACGGGCGATTCTTATCGATCCCGTCTCAGGTTGTGTCACCACAGTGGGGAGGGCAATGGAATCGGGAAGCGGGAGAAGGATATTCGACTGGAAGGAAGCGACTGAAATGGCGCGGAGCGATGCCCCATCGTCACCCACGCTACTGGCGATCCAGATGTAAATACCGATGGGATCGGACACGCCGCCCTCGGTAGTGATTCGGTAGCTCAACGTCGTCACCCCTTCGAACCCCTCTGCGGGTTGAAACTGAAAATTCCCAGTCACTGGATCGACCCCTGTAACAGTGCCCTCTGCCTGTGAATCATCGATTTCAAGATCGACGATTTCCTGGAATGGCACTCCATTTTCATCAAGCAGATTGTCATTACTGTAGAGGTTGCGCTGAAGATTACTCGTATCCAAGGCCTCGTCGGTCCGGGTGCTGAACCAGTCTGGTTGCCCAGTCACCGCAACCGGGGCAGGAAGAACCGAAATCGCTACTTCGGCCTCCTCCACCCGGGTCAACCGGAGAGCGTCCAACTGAAACCCGAGGTCTGAGCTAGCTGCTCCGTTCTGCTGGTTGTTTGCCCGAGCGTTGTGCATGGAAAATCCAAAACAGTGGTCCCCGGCGGCGAGTTCTACGGCATCGATCTCGATCAGATTCTGGGCCGTCTCCCCCGGACCAAAGGCGAAGCCGGCATTGGTGCCCTCCACCATGAGAAAATAGCCCGCAGGGGCCGTCCGTGCCATCATGGCCCCGGGCTCGAAGGAGCGGAACAACTCCTGCCCGTTGAGAAAGGCTATCACACCGTCATCCCGTCTTACGGTCGCGTTGAGTCGATAAACCCCGGATTCGGCAATTCGGAACGCAGTTCGCGCATATCCCGTGTAGCGCCTTCCGTTGATCGGAAGCGCCAGGCTGGTGTCAGGTGAGATTCCAAACACTCCATTATTTTGCGAATCTCCAAACTGGCCATAACCAATAAGACCTCTCGCGCGCACCCACGACCTCGGAACCTCAAAGGCAAGCGTGCTCCAGACCTCATCGAAGTTAGGAACATCAAGAGCTGGGGGCGTTCCGTCGACGGGACTAAAAGCTCTCCAAGTCGTCCTGGACGAAAGGACCGTGACCGGTTCCGCAACCGAAGCCCAGTAACTGAAGACATCATCGCCTGAGAAATTCGGATCTGGCTGGTAAGTGAATCTGCCATTCTCGTTGAGAAGCAGGGTTCCATGTTCCGGCTGCTGACTGATCCGTGCAGTCACGGATGAGAGATCCGGGTCGATGGCATCATTCTCAAAAATGCCCGGGTTCTGCTTGCCATCAACTACCAGCACTTCTCCCTGATTTATCGTATAGGCATCATCTGTGACCGCCTGTCCGTAAAGAGGCGGAGAGACAGAAATGAACCCTAGAAAAAAGAGAACGATGAACACATGCTGTTTCATCCTTCCCGCTGCGCCTTCTCGTTCCCGGGAACTGATTGCAGAGCCCGATAAGAGCAACTCGGGGTCAATGAGGGTTAACGAAGCGTTAACTTGTTTCTGTAACGCTGAAGCGGCATGATTGCTGATGAAAGAACCGGGCGCTGACGCCGTGACCCGAAAAGTAGGCATTTGGTATGATTTCATCTTTATTACTACGCGGTTGTTCTACGTAAGAAAGGGGGGTCATCTTTCAGTACTTCGTTGGTTATCAGTGATATAGCAGACAGCATGCCATCCCGTAAAACCGCGAGGACTAAGGGAGCCAATATCGGAGCATGAGCACACAACCCAGGGTGTCGGCCTCCCGCTCAGGCGTCAGCAAATTGGAAGAGTTCCGCGTCCTGAACAGCTCCACAGGCCAGCGTCCCTCCAACGAGCGACTCACCATTATTCCTACATCAGGAACAGGACAGTGCTCCAAGTGTGACATAGGCACGTTCTATTTTGATCGACTTCCTGTTATAGCTTATGCCGGAGGCTATGACAAAATTAAGCACGGAAGCGCTCGCGGCGAAGCGTTTGCGCAGGAAATCAATGCTCGTGGAAGCAGCACCGGACGATCCTATCTACTCACGTGGGTGGCAAGTCGGGTCAGCGCCCGCCTTCAGAGTGTCTACGGTGACTTCGCAACCGAACGAAACGGATAAAGAAAATCAACCTCATCCGGGACTCGTTCTCCCCATAGATCCAAATGCCATTGGGGAACTGGAGCTTATCAACCCTGACGGGTCTGACTAGATGCGTTTATCCAGCACTATAGCCTTGCGCTTGTGCGGCAGGAGGAGTTGGAGCGTGGCGAAAAGTAACCCCCGCTTACGATGGGTAAAATTACGTACAGGACATTGAGCAACGGGGAAGCGTTGAAGAAATACGGGAGAAGCTCACTCGTCTTCGTGGGAGGCCCCGGACTCATCCCAGAGCATACTCCCACGAGCAATGAGGCGCCGGACCAGAAGCAGGTGGAAACGGGCGAGGACAATCGTGCCCCCTCAGGCAAAACAAGTTCAGGGCGTTAGAAATCTGTTGCCAGTTTGTTGCCCGCTCAGGATGCATTCAGGTGTATTTCCCTGCCTGCCCTCGGAGAGACATAAACCCCCTCAATCTCAGGGAATTCCTGTAATTAAAGCGGTTCGCGGAAAAACGCTGGAGGCGGCGGTCGGATTCGAACCGACGAATAACGGTTTTGCAAACCGTCGCCTTAGGCCACTTGGCTACGCCGCCATCTCAAAGCGTCCCGGGTGGTAATCCCGTTCTCCCCCGCTGTCAATAATTGGTCTTACTCCGCCGAGTTGATGCTTTCCCTGGGCCGGGAACTCCTCAGAATTAACGAATGTCATGTGTCTTCAGAGGTCCGATATTCCTTGGCCTTTTCTGCACATTGGTGAGCTCAGGCGCACTCCGTGGCGAACAAAAGGTGTCCTTTGAACTGCGGGACGGAGACCGGGTCGCGTTTCTTGGCAACTCCTTCTTTGAACGGGCCCGGCACCATGGATACCTCGAGACCTCCCTCGCTCTTTGCTGGCCGGAGAGAAAAATCACCTTCCGAAATCTTGGGTGGGATGGTGACACCGTTTTCGGGCACTCCCGAACCGGAGGTCGACGTCGATCCGTTTTCGGCGATCCAGAGGAAGGGTTCGGTAAAATGATGGCCCACCTCCAGCAACTTGATCCCACCGTCATTTTTGTCGCCTATGGCTGGAACGAGTCCTTCGATGGGGCTCAGGGCCTCACGCGGTTCCACGCGGGTCTCACCCGGCTGCTCCGAGAAGCCGGAACACCAACCCGTCGTTTCGTCCTGATCACCCCTGTCCCCCTGGAAAAGGGGTTCGGTACTGAACTTCCCTCGAGACAGACGACCAGTCCTCCGGCCACAAGCTATCTCAACGACCGCAACTCCATCCTGAAATCCTATCGCGATATTATCGCATCCGTCGCCCAGGAAGGAGGTCATCACTTGGTGGATCTCTTCGAGGCTCTCCATAAATTCGAGGGCTCCTACACGACCACCGGGATGCACCCCAGCGCGAGAGGATATCAGAGCATCACCACCATCATGGCTCGGGATCTTCGACTTCCGGATCCCGTAATCGCCCTCGACTCCAAAGAGGCTACCGCCCTGCGTAGGACCATTCTGAAGAAGAACACCCTGTATTTCCATCGCTGGCGACCTCGGAACGATGCTTTTGTCTACGGCGAACGCAAGAGCGAGCAAGTGATCGCCCAGGGCGAACCTGAACAATTCGAACCCTTTGTGAGGAAGCTGGAAAATCACATCCGCGAACAATTAGAGGCTCTGCGATGAACCCGCTACGCAACTTCATTCCGTGGGCACTCGTGGGGCTCAGCCTTCCGGTGAGTGCCCAGCGCGACCTGAAGGACATTCCCCCACCTGACCCGGGCATCGAGAAAGCCTCTTTCAAGGTGGCAGATGGGTTCGAGGTTAACCTCTGGGCCGCCGATCCTCTCCTCGCTAAGCCCTCCCAGATCGCCTTCGACAGGAGGGGGAGGCTCTGGGTGGCCAGTAGTGAAACCTATCCGCAATTGAATGTGAATCAGGAGCCCAGTGACCGGATCCTCATCCTCGAGGACTCAGACAAGGATGGGCAGGCGGACAAATCCTCGGTTTACTACGATCAACTCGTCATTCCGGGGGGAGTCCTTCCGGACGGGAATGGCGGAGCCTATGTCGCCCATGGAGAAGAGCTCCTCCACCTCCATGACCGTAACGGAGACGGCAAGGCGGACCAACGCGAGGTGCTCCTCTCCGGGTTTGGATCCGAGGATACTCACCACACCCTCCACCGGCTGCGTTGGGGACCCGGCGGGCTCCTTTACATGCTGCAGGGCTACTACATCGGCAGTCATGTGGAGACCCTCTATGGACCGCGCCGCCTAAACGGTGGGGGGCTCTGGTCCTACGATATAAAGACCCGCCGGCTGGAGATCTACAGCCGTGGCCTCATCAACCCCTGGGGTATGATCTTTGACCGGTGGGGACAGTCCTTCCAGACCGATGGAGCCGGAGGACAGGGTATCAACTATACCTTTCCCGACTCGGTCTTCCGCGCCTCTCCCAACGAACCCCGTAGTCTTAACGGATTGAATCCGGGGCGTCCAAAGTCCTGCGGTCTCGAGGTCATCAGCGGCAACCACTTTCCGCCTGCATGGAGGGGGAACCTGCTCACTAGCGATTTCCGCGCCAATAATATCGACCGCTATGTCATCAGCTCTGACCAAAGTGGTTATAAATCGGTCCTCCAACCTGATCTCCTTTCCTCTTCCCACCTGTCGTTCCGCCCCATTGACATCGTGATGGGTCCCGATGGTGCAGCCTATGTGGCAGATTGGTACAGTCCCATCATCCAGCATGGCGAGGTGGACTTCCGCGACAAACGACGCGACCGCGTTCACGGAAGAATCTGGCGGATCACGGCCAAGGGCCGACCCCTCGTCAGCTCAATCGACTACGCATCCAAATCCATCCCTCAGCTGATGGATTTACTCAGGCATGATGCCGACTGGGTGAGACTGAATGCCCGCCAAGAGCTGAAGAAGCGCGACGAGGCCAAGGTAACCGCCTCTCTGGAAGCATGGCTCCACTCCCTCGATCGCTCGGATCCGGCATATGAACATCATCGCCTCGAAGCACTCTGGACTTACCAGACCATTACCACGCGCCGCTCACCCTCTCTTATCCATGAAGTGCTTCAATCGCCAGACCCCCGGGTTCGTGCTGCGGCTATCCGAGTCCTTTATCACTGGGGGGGAGCTCCTCAAACGCTGGCTGAAGCAATCACAGATTCCGATCCCCAAGTCCGAAGGGAGGCTGTCACTGCCCTTGGACAATTCGCCTCTCCGGAGGCTCTCGTGGTGGCGCTTGGAGCCCTGAATCAACCTATGGACAGTTGCCTCGATTTTGCCCTTTGGCGCACCTGTCGCCTGCTTGAACCCTATTGGCTACCCGCATTCCAGAGGGGGGATCTGAAGCCGGGGGACAACGCCGAACATCTCGAATATGCGCTGAAGGCGATTGAGAAACCGGAAGCCCTTGCCCCCCTGATGAAGATGATTCTCTCAGACCAGGCCGATGAAGCAATCGTCCGGCTCGTTGGGAAAATCGGAAGCCCTACACAGCTTGATACGATTCTCCAGCTCGCACACCGCGAATATCACTCTCTGACCCGGGCCGCCGCACTCGCTCTCGCTGAAGCTGTGGAGGACCGGGGGATCTCCCCGATCAACAAGAGCCTGCGCATTCCAACCTGTCGGCGCCTGATAAGGGCCCAAGAGAATGACATCGCCGCTGCAGCCTGCCGCCTCGCCGCAGCCTGGAACCTCAAGGAACTCCACCCGGAGATTCGGTCCAAGCTTACCACCGCAACTCCCTCGCTTGCCCAGGATGCGGCACGGGCACTTGCCCGGCTGGGGAGCCCCGAGGCCCTGCATTCTCTAGCCGCCCGGGGGCCAGCACAGCATATCCGGGTGGCGGCTACAGCAGCCCTCATCACCTTAGACCCCACTGCCGCATCACCACACATCGTGGGGCTCTTCCGTAAGAGCCTGCCGCAACCCGAGGTCGAAACCCTGATGAGTGAGGTTTTCCTTTATCCCGGAGGCAGTGACCAACTCGCAAAATCTCTCTCCGGAAAAAAGATCGCAAAGGATACCGCGATCCATGCCACGAGACTACTGGAGGTCTCCGGAAGAGAGCATGCCAAACTCAGTTCCGAACTGGTAAAGGCAGCTGATCTGAACCCTCCCCTCCCCGCCTTGAATTCAAGTAATCAAGCGGCGCTTCTGGCGCAGATTGCAGGAGGCAACGCAGTCCGCGGACAGGCCATCTATGAACAAGCCTCGCTTGCATGCACGGTCTGCCACCGGATTGATGGTGAGGGTGGGGTCGTTGGACCAGATCTCTCCAGTATCGGGGCAAGTGCCCCACCTGACTACCTTCTGGACTCCCTTGTCAACCCGAGTGCGAAAATCAAGGAGGGCTACCGAATGTCCATAGTCACGCTTAAGAATCAAAACGTTATTTCGGGAGCGATCAGCGAGGAAACACGCAACGCCGTCGTCATTCGCAGTGCCTTCGGGAAAGAAACTCGTATACCTAAGAGGGAGATCGCCTCCCGTCAAACCAGCCCCGTATCCATGATGCCTGGTGGGCTGGTAGCCGGCCTGCGGGAGGATGAACTCGTGGACCTTCTGGCCTATCTCTCCTCCCTCGGCAGGACAACGAACAAATAGGGTCCGGTGCCAGATCCCAGGTGTCCCCGCAGTCAGATTCCGCTTCGCAACTAGGCACGCAGCAGCTCCTTAACGGGCTGGCCCGACGAAAGGATAGGATGGGGCTGTCCGCTACGATCCTCGAACCGCATGCCAGGATCGATCCCCAGATGGTGAAGTATTGTTGCCCAGATATCGTTGGGAGAAAGAATTCGGTCCACCGGGTGCTCCCCCTTCTCGTTGGTGGAGCCAATGACCTGACCCGTGCGCATTCCTCCACCCGTCACCAGCATCGACATGGCCTGGGGCCAGTGCTCTCGTCCGGGCTGGCTGACCTTGGTCTGCGTTCCAGTCGCCGTGTTCAACCGCGGGGCACGTCCGAACTCTCCCGTGACGACCAGGAGAACGCGCTTGTCCAGTCCCCGGCCATGGAGATCTTCAATCAAGGCGGTGATGGCCTTGTCATATACCGGAAGCCGCCACTCGGCTTCACGAAAGAGGTGGCAATTTACCGCATGCGAATCCCAGTTGTAAGTGCCGTATTTAGGCATCTTGATGCCGGAGACGTAAGGGTTCTCCATCACAACGGTCACAAACCGCGCCCCCGCCTCCACCAGCCGGCGGGCGAGGAGGGCCCGCTGTCCCCACGAGTGACGGCCGAAACGCTCTCGCACCGCATTACGCTCCTGCCCCAAATCAAACGCTTGCCGGAAGCGCTCGGAAAAGATCATGTCCACCGCCTGGCGATAATGCTCATCAAGCGCATGAAGCGAACCATCCGCATCAATATCACGACGCAATGTATCCAGCCCCTTGAGAAGAGTCATGCGGTCCTCCAGTCGCTCCGTCATCCCATTGGGGATGGCGAGACTATCAATTTTAAAATCATCCTCGTTGGGATCGCCACTCACGATAAAGGGCGTGTTCTGGCTCCCCATCCACGCCGCTCCGAGCGAAAAAGTGTCGATATTATGCCGCCCCCGCTTGATGAGCGCCACGTTAGTGGGAAGTCCATTTGTGGCCCTGCCTTGCTTCCGCTTCTGAAGCGCCGCTTCGATGAAGGAGGTGATGGCCGGCGCGTCGTTTATAAATCCAGTCGGCTCTCTGGGTGCACGGGCTGTCATGAAGCGCTTATGACCTCCCCCATGATCGTTGAAGGTGTGGCAAACCGAACGAATGATGTTGTACTTGTCCGCACACCTTGCATGAAGCGGCATCAGCTCGCATACCTGCAGGTCCGGATTGTTGGTTCGGATAGGCCGAAACTCCCCCCGATACTCGGCGGGCGCATCAGGTTTCATATCGTACATCTCCATGTGGGGCGGACCTCCGGGGAGCCACACAAATATAACGGCAGGGTCGTCCTCAGAGAGGAGGCGCTTGCTCCCGGTCGCACGTGCCAGAGCACCTAACCCGAGGCCGCAGAGTGAGGCCCCTCCCAGTTCGAGGAACGAACGGCGGGTAGGCACGGAGCAGGACACATGCTTCTCGATTTGCGGCATTGCGAACCATCATGACAGAACCCTGCCTCCCTGCACGTATAAAGCGAGGACCTCATCGGAGGACTCCTTCCAACGCCCTCGAGGGGCGATATGGAAGTCCCATCGTTCCGATATCCCAGAAGGCCTTCATTGCACCGTTTGCAAGGATTTTTACTCGCTCAGAATCTCGTCGGGACTAGGTTCAGCATTCAATCCATGAAGAAGAACTCTCTTAATCGCCGGAGCTTTCTCTCCACCGGAGCGGCTGCAGTCAGCAGCTGGGCGGCCGCCCCGCAGATTCTGAAGGCACAGGGAGCAGCCTCTGCCAACGACAAGCTGAACATAGGAGTGATCGGGGCTTCCGGGCAGGGGGGGTTCAGCATTGGTCAACTCGGGGACATCGCGAACATTGCCGCCCTCTGCGACGTTGATCAAAACCGCCTCGCTCCTGTCGCGAGCAAGTTCCCAAAGGCTGAGACTTATACCGATTTCCGCAGACTGGTTGAGCAAAAGGACCTCGACGCAGTAGTCGTGGCGACTCCCGATCACACCCATGCTGTTGCCAGTGTCGCCGCTATGCGCGCCGAGAAACATGTCTACTGCGAGAAACCCCTCTGCCGCACGATTTCGGAAGTTCGCCATGTCACTGAGCTCGCACAGGAAACAAACCGCGTCACCCAGATGGGTACCCAGATCCATGCAGGGTCAAACTACCGCCGGGTTGTGGAGCTGGTTCGCTCCGGTGCGATCGGCGAAATCAATGAGGTCCACGTCTGGGTCGGTTCCAGTACTGGTGGAAAGAAGCGTTACCAGCAGTTTCCGGCAAGCGTGCCAGGGAACCTCGATTGGAATCTCTGGCTTGGTCCCATTCCTGAGCAGCCCTACCACCCCGGCTGGACACACTTTCACTGGCGGCACTGGTGGCACTTTGGCGGAGGCACCCTTGCCGATATCGGGTGTCACTACATGGACCTTCCTTTCTGGGCGCTTGACTTAAGCCATGCCACCTCCGCCGAGGCCGAGGGCCCACCTGTCGACAAAGACTCCGCACCCATCTGGTTGAAGGTCCGCTACCAGTTTCCCGATCGGGTAGTATCCGGACGGCATTGGAAGGCCCTCCCCCTGACCTGGTATCATGGCCGCTATCCGAATCATATTCTGACTCCGGAGCAACATAAGCGGTGGGGCTCTGGCATTTTGTTTGTTGGCTCCAAGGGGCAGCTCATCTCCAACTACGGAGCCCACGAGCTGCTTCCGAAGGATAAGTTTGAAGACTTCTCTCGACCCGAGCCCTTCATTCAGGACTCCAAAGGCCATCATCGGGAGTGGATCAATGCGATCCGGAAAGGCGGATCAACCACCTGCCGATTCGACTACTCGGGGCCACTGAGCGAGACCGTCCTCCTTGGCAATGTGGCCTTCCGTGCTGGCCAGAAGATCGAATGGGATTATCGGGCTATGAGAGCCACGAACTGCCCTGATGCCGAACAGTTTATCCAGCACCAGTACCGGGTTGACTGGAATCGCTGGTTTGAGGGGTAGAGAGGAGGACAGCCCGCCGCTGAAACAAATGACCGGCGGATCCTCGTGCCTGCCATCATATCGTCGTGTTCCTTCATGGTTTCCTTCTGAAGTTGACTCGGGTGCCTTCCCTGCATGGAGTTGTCGGGATGACTTATTGCGGATGGATAGCCTTCCTCGGGACCGGGCTCGCCCTCGCCTCCTCGGTAGTGGCGCGTGGAGATGACGAGTTACGAAAACTTGCGGCAGAGGCCTATCAGGCCGGACATATCGAAACCGGACATCTCCACCTGAATCAGATCATCGCTCAAAACCCCAGCAATATGGAGGTCACGCTGGAGACCCTCGAGGAGATTCTGAAGCAGTCCCGACGGAGTGACGCCAAGCTTCGCGCCGAACAACCCAATGTTCCTTTTTCCGAAAATCCGGCGGCCGAGAGGGCCGCTCGCGAGCTGTGTTCCCTCGAGAAGATTGGTGTCGTTTCCGCCAACCACCAGTCCGTAAAGCACGCCGCTTCCATTCTTCTGGATCATCATCTTTACCACCGAAGACTTTTCGAGGCTGAGGAACTTATAGAGCGATACGCCGCAGAAAACTCCCACGATTTCTTCTGGCGGATTCTGCAGGTGCGGGTTTACCAACGCCTGAATTCAGCCCGGACAAGGCCACTTTTCGATGATCTAAAAAAGGAGATGGACCTTAATCACCCAGATCCGGGCATCAGGAAACTCTGGAAAGAGTTCGACGAAGAGTGGGCCTCGACGGAGGGATCTCTCCCGCTCGCTATACAACCGCTCTTCGAGGGAAGCCCTTTACCCCACATGGAGCCGGACGACCCCGATCTGGAATGGGATACCGTGGCTACCCGTTCAGCAAGGATCGTGGCCCCCCTCATCGATCGCCTGGCCGCCAAGGCTCTGACAGTGCCCCAGATTGTACCGTGGCGGGACAAATCCGGACTCACTGATCCGATCCGCGCCCTCGATTTACATCTTCTCAGCCAACCCGCGGCAAACCTCCTGAACCTGCGTCAGGTTCAAGAGGAACGCTATGAGCTGGAGGACTACCGTGATAGCCCGACTGATGCGGAAATTCTTTACCAGTTTCGGCGATACCCATGGTCCTCCTCATCTCAGAAGAACCTGCGCGACCTCGCCAACCGGGAGTTATTTGGCGGTCATGCCCAATCTGCGTTGCGCAGTTTCGAAGACCTCCTGAGCCATGCCGTAGACGCAGACACAAAGGACGCATCGCAAGTCGGAATCTGGACAGCCCGGAATCAGATTGAGTCTCCGCAAACTGCTGCAGATCTTCTCGGGACCGAAAATCCGGATCGGGAACTGTCCTGGCTAGGCGAGCCAACGAAAGCGATCGAGATTTGTAAGAAGCTTCTAAAGAACCAGGCTACGCCTCCAAAGCAATCTCAACCTGCACTGGAAACTCCCCTTCTCGAGCTCACCCAGCGGGTCATCCGCATCCCTCCACGAGCCACCTGGAGCAGCTCCGTTCCAAACAAGATCGACTTGGCTGCTACCGGGGGAACCCTCCTAGTCAGCGGGCGGGACATGCTCGCTCTGTTCGATACGAAGGATACCCGAAACCCACTGTGGACCAGCTTCCAGCCCCCAGCCGTCAGCGAGAGCAAAACCCCGGATACCAATCATCCCGGCTTCTTCCGCCCCCCTTTTTCCGGCAGTAACTTCTACACCCGATGGGGCTTCAGCACCCAGCCTCCACGGGGAATTGCTGCTATCGACAGCTCGAGCGGCACGGTGCGGTGGTCCACCGGGCAGGACCAAAAGGACCCGCAACGCCTCCTCAATGTTCCACTTGGGGACCCCGTGCCAGCCAATGGTCTTCTCTACCACCTTGAATGGAGCTCTCTAAACGACGTCAACCAGGGCCGGGGCAGAGAACTCAATCTCGTCTGCCTGGATCCCACCCGGGGCAGCACCCAGTGGAGAGCGCCAATTGCCAGCGCTGGACGCGAATCTGATCTCACTGCCAGTCTCGAACGAAGCCTGCCTGCATTCGCAATATACGGAAATAGCGTAACCGTCGCCGGGGGTGCCGTCTACAGCAGCTCCAACAGTGGCCTCATTGCACGTTCCGACATCCGCGATGGCCGTACTGACTGGATCTACCATTACGATCCTATTCCTTCCGCTGATCGAACCGTCCTGAATCACGGTTCTACCCCCATTCTCACAGACGACAAGGTGGTCTGCATGCCAAGGGACGCCCGGGGGATCTTCGCCCTTGACCGGAAAACAGGGCGCCTCCTCTGGGAGAACACCCTTGTTCTCGGGGTTCAGATAGTAGGCAGGGTCGATGGCCTCCTAATCGTTCGCGGTCGCTCACTCCTCGCCGCGATCGATCTCAACACGGGAGAGGCGCGCTGGTATCGACCAGCAGACCGGACAATTGGCCGGCTTGCCCTCCTCAACAGCTCGGTTTACCTTGCCCAGCTCGACGGGCTCTACCAGATCGATGCCACAACCGGGCGTACGACAGCAGGTCGGCCTTGGGACCTCGTCGATGAGAAACCGCGCGCATTTGCAATCGACGGGAAGAACTTGTTTCTTGTTACCGATAAGCCTGCCGAATCGGCGCTGCAGCAGGCAGCGGTGCCCTTGAACGCAATCGAGCCCGGAACTAACGGAGCACCTAGCCAGCCTTTCCGGCAGACGTGGTCCCTTCCCCGCAATAATCCGAGGATATCCTTGCCGCCTCCTGGATCTCCCCAGACAGACAGTATTTACATTTTTTCAAGTGGTATTCTCGAGCGGGTAGAGCCGGGGAACAATGGCCGTATTGTCTGGCAAAGGTTCATCGATGGAACAGATCCACAGATTCAACTCATCGGCAATATCCTGCTGACCATCGACTATTCGGTCGGTAAGGCCCCCGGTCTAGTCAATCGACTTGTTGCCTTCGATGCTGCCACCGGCAAGACCCTCTGGGAGCACTCCATCAATGCCCCAGTGTCCTCAACGCTCAACTGCGGAAACACCCAGATTTTCCACGATTCTATTGGACGGGTTATCGCCGTCGACCTGCTTACCGGCACTCGTGCCTGGCAACGCAATTTCGGCAACGGATTCCAGATGCGCCTGGCTACGGATGGAACCAAACTCCACATCTTCTTCGTCTCCCGCCTGCGTTCCGCCAACCATGTAGTGGTAGACCCGCCTACGGGCTCCACCCTCAGCAACAGCAAGGTCGCTGCCAAGACCTCTGCCGATGCCCGCAATGCCAAACCCGTCGCGGGCGGCTACTACGAAGTGGCCATCAGCCCGGTCAAGGCCCGCTACCTGCGCCTTACCACCCTGTCTGATATCGGTGGGCGTGGCTGGGCTTCTATCGCAGAATTGCAGGTGGGGGGAGAAGACGGGAACAACCTTCCCCGGCAGGGATGGTCCGCTACCGCAAGTAATTCCGAGACCACGAAGAGCTACGATACAAGCCCTCGATGCGTTATTGACGACGACCCTGTCTCCTGGTGGCACTCGCAGTGGGTCGACAACATTCCCCAGCATCCGCATTCCGTCACCCTTGACATGAAGAACGAAAAGATCATCAGCGCTATTCGTTACCTGCCCGCTGTCATCGTCAACAATAACGGCATGATCGGCGAATACGAGCTACACGTCAGCAACGACGGCCAGAACTGGGGAAAGCCGGTAGGTGAAGGGTTCATGGTCAATCAAACCCGGGTGGACCACGTCTACGCCTCAGATAAATCGATTGTCTTCGAAAGCCGATCCACCCCAAATCAGCCGCTCAACGTATACCGTTATCAACTGGATGGCAGCCCCGCCATCCTGGTGCGCAGGGACTCCCATGTTCTTTATATGAAGGAACCCTACTTCATGATCCACGAAGGAGACAACCTGGTCGTTCGCCACTTTGATGACCCCGACTACCGGTTTGAACTTGGTCCCCATTCCCAGTTCGACCTTTCCGCCCTTTCTCTTGAAAGTAACCGGCTTATCATGGGGCGGAAGTCTGTCCTTGTCGCCAATCTTGAAGAAAAACGCTTCATCATCGAGCCCGGGTCTCCGGAATCGGCGCACAACAAGCTCGGAGTTCTCATTCGAAGTGGAGAGCACGGCCTCCTCAAGATCGTCAAGGACGACGATAAGGGGCAGATGGCATATCGCTTTAATCTGGAGAGCGGACAGCTCAGCCCCGGTCATCCGCTGGCAGTTGCCGAGGAGTTTATCCCAGACCAGGGCATTCCGTGGTTTGCGGGTCCGGTCCTGCTCCGCGATACATCCTCTGTGAGTGCTTGGATTGTCCCCTCTCAATGATACGGGAAGGGGGGCCGCTTCAGACACCGTGCTCCTGTGACCTCACTCCCCTGATGAACCGGATTCCCCCTCTGACCGCCGTATATCTGATCCTGCTGGGTGGGATTCTCCTCCACGCTGAAGACCGCTCGTGGCGCAGCGCTAATGGGAATCAAAGCTTCCGAGCAGAATTTGTCTCATCCGATGGGTCCAGTGTGCTTTTACGAAAGCCCGACCGCAACACCGTGACGGTGGCCCTGAGCAACCTGCATCCCTCCGACCGTGACTGGGTAAAACAATATCTGAAGCGGAACCAAGCCAAACCAGAGGCGGAAATCGCAGGTGCTTGCTTTGACCGTCTCACCTACGGTGATAATCGTGCGACGGTGACCCAAAAGCTCCGCGATAGCCCATCAGTCAGCAAGACGCTCGACGACCGGCTGGTTGGTCGCACTGGGCTGAACGGGATTTACCGCACCTCAGTCGCCGGGGAAGAATACCACCTGTTCTTTCAGTGGAGCGACAATGACGAGCTGCAGGAAGTGACCCTTCGCGGAAAGAGTGCGGCCTCCGCTGAATACGCGAAAAGCCTACAGAAACAATGGATGGGTCTTGTTTCCAAGCTAACCGCAAGCCACGGCTCCCCGCTACAGGCCTCCCGATATCCTTCTCGGGAGGAACTCTCGGATGGCCAACTCTTGGGCTCACATCTCTGGCATACGGCAGATGAACACTCCATTCTTCTGTGCACCGGGCAGGCCAAGGATGAATATCTCGTGGCTGTCAGGTTTGCTGCAGAAAAGATCCCTCCAAAAGTCCTTGAGGAAGTTCCCGCAGAAAAACCAGAGAGATAACCCACGGGACCTAGAGCCATCTGCGGTCGCAGGGCCATGCTGCTGCTCTCCCCAGCGAAAGACCTTGGACAGCGCCCTCTATGGGGTCTCTACTCGGACGTATTTGGTAACCCGTCCGTGGACATTCCACTCCTGCGCGTAAAGAGCGCCATGGACATCGAACGTGCAGCCATGCACCGCAACCAGATCTCCCTCATGCCAGTGCTCCGGAGAAATCTGATTACTCGCTTTCTGCCGATCCTTCCGCTCATCACCAAGTCGGGAAATCAGCTTGTAGTCCTTCCCGTAAAGAGAAACCCGCCCATCCAGCTCCCCTACTGCAAGAACGTCCCCGTGGATATCAGCAGCACACGGCCGACCGAGCTGGTCATCGATGGTCCCAATGAAATTTCCTTCCATGTCGTAGTGTTGCAACCGGTTGTTCTGGCGATCACTGATCAGCAGGGTCGGCTTCTCTCCCCGGGAATCGACCAGAATATTGTGACAAATATCGAACTTTCCCTCCTCCTTACCCTTGCCTCCAAAACTTTTCATATAGTTCCGATTCCTGTCATAGAGGTGCACAAGCGATTTACCGTACCCGTCCACAATGATCACTCTTCCATCGGGGCTTACATCCATATCCGTGGGATTATATTCCCCCCTGCTTTTATACATCCCGGGGACGTCCGGGGGGCCAATGATCTGCCACACGACGGTTCCGTCGGGCTTGACGGCAACCACACGCTTAATCCGGGGCATCGCAAGCAACAGGATTTCCTCACCCTCGAAGCGACGTACTTTCATTCCATGGCCCCTTTGAACACCTTTCCCCCCTTGGTTCTTATGTCCCCACGGTAGTTGCCATCCGAGCCAATGACCTGGATCGTGTTGCCCGTCGCAATGTAGACGTTTCCCTTGCTGTCAGAGGCAAGATCGCCATGAAGATTCCCAAGGCTCTTCCCCTCCGGATAATTGGGCCACCCAGGAACCGTTTCGTAGACACCAGCGCCCTGACCAGTACGGGCAGGCGCCGTTTCCTCCGCGCCATGGGCCGGAGACAGAAGAAGGACCAGTGGCAGAAGAGCCGAGCAAATTTTCATAACAATAAAATGGTATGTTCGGAGCAGTGAACCCCACATCACACCCAAGGTCGATGCCTCTTTATCTTGCTCCAGTCACACTCCTGGGCTAGCGCCCTCCCCGGGAGGATCTCTCCCGCAACAATCCAGCGACCTTAGGCCTCTGTTGCTGGATCAAATCGACGTTCAGGTCGAGATTGGAACCGCCGATGACCCCCTCATAAAACTGGCGTAATCCGCTACTCCATTGACCGGAAACCGTATCAACTGCTGCTTCCCCACGCTGGTTTTTCTTAGTGAGCGATGCTCCGTTTGCCAGAAGGAATTCAATCATGTCTTCCCTACATAGAAACGCGGCCAGATGCAGGGGAGTATTCCCGTCACGATTATGATAGGAGACACTGACTTTGTGCTCCTTTACGAGGAACCTTGCGATGTTCATCCGGCCGTGGAAGACCGCCGTAGAAAGGGGAGTCATGCCTCCATCTCCATAACGGCGGGCATTCGTAGGCGCTCCAGCCCGAATAGAGCGTCGGACAGCCGCGATATCACCACGTTCAATCGCCTCCGCTAATCTATCCCGCAATCCTGAGGGATCATTCGTGGAGCGAGCCTCGCGAGGCGCCGCCTCATCACGTCCGGTATGGAAGATAAAGTCATTGCTGAAAAGGCCACTGGGGTTTTGGACTTGAAGAAAATGCATTCCCGGGGCCGGGAGGGTCTCTAGTTCGATCGAAATCCGGTCCGTCCTGAGGTTCCTTACCGTTGCGGGCACTCTCCTGCCATTCACGATAACCGTCGCTCCATCCCTGACATGCCGGGCACCCAAGACCATCGTCTTCTCTGAATCATTAAGTCTCGGAAAGCGCTGTCTTCCTACCTGAGCGTGGAGAGATCCCCGCGTCCAGAGAGCCGGCTGCGGGTGATCGTAGTCGTCATTGACTCCGTGTCGCCCGGTAAGCGTCCCTACGAATGTTCCTGCCGCCGCCGCTTCCAAAAGACGTTCCCGGCTGATCGTCCTACGCTCCTTACCCGTAGTGGCATAACTGGTGCCATCGAATTGCAAGACTACCGAACGGCCTGCCCCTTCCTGCATTTGCACCCCATCACACTGCAGGATAATGCCCTCCTCTCGAGCAGAAGTTTCCAGAGCTTCTATCAGATCAAGAGTCAGCTTTTCGCCCGCGGTCGCCCGGTTCAGAGTTACCTGCCTTGCGAACGACCCAGAAAACCCAGTGCTCCCTTCGGTCACCATCTCCCAGACCGGGTCAAACTCTTCGCGTCCCTGCCATGAGAATTTCCAGATCGCCCGCTCGGAATTTCCTGCCTCGGCAACTCGCCGATAAAAATCGAAATCGATAATATTCAGCCGGCCCTGCGGCAGAATCAAAAAACGGTCATACGCGCCCCTCCAGGTAGGGGCATCCATCCCCGTCCCGGGTGTGTTGGTGCTGACCAAAAAGGGCATGCGGTGACAATCACCACAAACATTCATCCCTTTCGATTCCTTGTTACCTACGACATGGAACTGCCTGAAGCCTTCCTCTGCTCTCTTGGTAAGCTTGTTATCGAAAGCCCGGCGCTGCGCAGGTGGATAAGTAATGTTGAGAAGAAACTTTGCCATATCGTCCCTCTCCTTTGCCGACAGAAGCCCAGGTTTGCCCTCGTCGTTCTCGGTGCTCGTTCCTACCATCAACATTGTTGTCGCAAGACTGCCGTCGATGACGTGACGCGTCGCACTCTCTGGTTTTGCGGGATCACTGTTAGGAGCCTCATGCCTCCGTATATTTGCACTGTTGTTCCCTCCATAGGGATCCCCGGGAATACCGTCCCAATGGAAGGGCGCCGTATCCCGTAAGCCCCGCACTGGCATCGTGGAACGCGGCATGATCTGATTCCCCCCGGTGACAACTGGGGTCTTCAATACCCAAAGAAGCTGGTCGGTGTGGCCATCCGGATGACAACTGGCACAGGAGAACGTCGCCGTCGTGGAAGCAGAAGCTTTGTTGAAAGCGATTCTTCCCATCTTGAACTCCGGGTGAGTGGGGTCTTCGAGAACGATACTCGCCTCCACCTTCGGATCGGCCAAATTACTAAGATCCAGCACCGAAACCGTGTTCGCCACTGCGTTGAGCACCCATGCCCCGGTCGGGGTGCCCCTTTGGTTCTCTACAAGAGCAATACCGCGGGGAACGGAATCGACCTTAACCCGCCCCAGGATCGATCCGTTGGTCGCATCCAGAACACATACCATATCGGATCCTGCGGCGCTCACCACCAATGTGGCATCATCCCCGCTTACCTGAAGGCCATAGGGCGTGGCCAAAGCCTCACTCCGTTTCGGATGCTTCGGCGGCCGAGGCTCTAAATCATAGAACTTGGGCTTGGCTTTTTCTCCTGCAGGGACCTTTGTAATCTGATTGAGGAAGGCACGGTTCCCCAGCTCTGCAAGACCATGCTTCCCTGTCCCTGCCCGGCCATTGATGTCATTCCGGGCATCTGTCTGCGCAATGAACACATCTCCTTTCGAATTTACTGCCAGCCCATAAAGCAGTGTTCCGAGAGTATCCACAGTCCTGACGAGGCGGTCGGTCCTCGTATCAAAGATATAAAGATCCCGGTCTGGAACACGAGGGTGCTTGACGATATCGGTCACGTGCCCGAGGGAGAGCACGTTGTTGTGGGCGATCGAGTGCTCATGCGCATTGAAGGTTACCAGGTCACCATCCAGCTTGTAGCCCCCGGAAAGCTGGGTCTTGTTGTTGGATTCGAAAGGAACAACATAGAGTAACCCGTTTTTCACCATGATGGCTCTTGGGTCCTGCGCGGTAATCCTCAATCGCTTTTCAACCTTACGGGTCCGCGTGTTGACCACCGCGATCCGATTTTCTGAAGAGAGTGCAACATACGCCTTGTCGTCGCTTGCGAACGCTATTCCAACGGGCTCGTCAAACCGGGTTGCCCTCGTTCGGGAGTCAATGTCCTGAATAGTTCCTACAACGTGAAACCGCGTGGCGCTCTCTCTCGCGAGATCGATCACACTCACCGAATCGGACACGTGGTTGGAAACCCACAGCTCCTCGCCGTCCGGGCGCAGAGCTAATCCGACCGGGTCCACCCCGACGGAAATCCGCCTTACAATCTTACGGGTCCTCCGGTCAATGACATCGACGGTATCCGCAGGGGTATTTACCACGAACACGTGGCCCTCGCTAATGACAAGCGGCTTGGAATGCGGGCTCAGGAAGGAAGGGTGCCCGACCTTCGCCGGCACGGCCGGAGCCCCTATGGCAAGACAGCTCACCAACAGGAAAGCACATGCAGGCACTAGAACCCTCATAATGGGCCGGTAAACTCCGTCCCGGAGAGAGGGATCACCAAGGAATGGGGCTGTTGTCAAAGTGCCAGCCCTAGCGGCCCTTTCCAAGGCGCTTCCGAAGTTCCGCATTCTCACGTTTCAGAGCCTCAACGGCACGTCTTAGAGCTTCCGCGTCTCCACTCGGGCTCTTCTTCGCGGGAGGACGCGGCTTCAGAGCCTCCGTCGCACGTTTGAGATCCTCTGCTTCTCCGCCCGGGCGCTTTTTCGCAGAAGGACCCTGCTTTTCCTGCCCACCAAACATTTTTTTCTTCAGCTCTTCAATTTTTGCCATGCCATCCCTCTTCGACATCTTGCCCTCCTTCACCGCTGCCCAGATCTCTTCCTCCATGGCACGGAACTTTCCTCCGCGCTCATTCTTCCCCTGTTCTCCTCGACCCTGCTTCTCTCCTGGCCCAAACATTTTTTTCTTCAGCTCTTCAAGTTTTGCCATGCCATCCCCCTTCGACATCTTACCCTCCTTGACGGCTGCCAAGATCTCTTCTTCCATGGCACGGAATTTGGCGGCTCCGTCGCTCTTTTTGCCCTCACCCTCGGGTCTCTTCGCTTCTCCCTTGCCACCGACAGCCTTTCTCATCTCGCCCAGACGCTTCACTGCGTCTTCTCTGGAAATTTTACCCGCCTTGACGGCTTCTCTGATCCGAGCCTCACCCCGGCGATAGTCCTCAACACTAAGACTAGGTCTACCGCCTTCCTGCACCTTCTGTCCAGCGGCAGCCTTACGCAGTCCCTCGAGGCGCTTCCGTGCCTCTTCCCGGGAAATCTTACCCTCCTCTGCCGCAGCTCTGATTCTCTTCTCACCACGCAAAGGCGTATCGGTATTCTGCTCTTCTCTTCCGGCTCCCTTCCCTCCGACCATCTGGCGCATTTGCGCAAGCCGCTTCTCAGCTGCCTCCTTGGATACTTTTCCAGCCTCTACCGCCTCCTTGATCATCGCCTCACCGCGACGATATTCCTCAGCACTGAGTGTCCGACCACCCGGCTTCTCCGCACCCTGTGCCTTCCGCATTCCCTCGAGCCGTTTGCGGGCTTCTTCCTTTGAAATCTTACCTTCCTCCACCGCAGCCCTGATCCTCTTCTCACCACGAAGGGGCGTATCTGCCTTCTTCGTGTGTTGGTGCTCATCGCCAGACTTATTGCCGTGATGATCGGCTTTCAGGAGGGAGGTCCCTCCTCCAAACAGCAGCAATGCTACAACTGAGAATGTGATAGTCTTCATAAATTTGGTTGTTCTGAGCTTACATTGTAGCATAGCGGGCTACTCGCCCGAACTCCGCAACATTTTCACGCTCGGGGTAACCCGGTCGTGGGGCTCAGACAAGGGAGAAAGGCGTTTCAGGAGGGCTCCTCTTGAGAAATTTGACTAATGATCATCAAAAGTGCTGAACCCCGGCCTCAGTTGTCGTTATCAGACGGTCAAAGTAGCAACGTCCACACTCTCCGAGGAGACCGTCGCAGCGCTACGCAGCAACCTGGTCAGAACGTTCCGACGGTCGAACTGATAGGCGAACCGGCGAGCACGCTCCGAAAGGGCTCTGCGTTCATCGTCTGACATGGAAGCGACCTCGTTGAGACAGTCTCTGAGAGCCTCAATATCGCCCGCCGCGTGCTGAAGACAGTTCCCCCCGGACGCCTCCGGAATTCCTCCAGTCCCGGTGGTGATAACCGGACCAAGTCCTCCGGCCAGCATCTTCTCTGCAACCGCAATCCCAAACGTCTCAACGAACTCAGGCTGCGGCTTACTTGGCAGACACCAAGCGTAACACCCATACATGAGAGCCCCTTTCTCCTCATCGCTCACATCATCCAAGACCTCGATTGAAGGGTCTTCACAGACAAGGTCCTTAATCTCTTCCTTCATAGGACCATTCCCACAGATAATGAGCTTCTTCACTCCATACAATTCACTCTCGCGATAGGCTGCTACCAAGTCATCCACACCCTTTGCTGGAGCGATACGTGAAAGAAACATGACATAGCCATCCCTCTCGAGCGCCCGCGACGAGAGAACCTCGTCAACCCGCTGGAGATCCTCTTCGATCGATATGTAAGATACCGTATCAATCGCAGGGTAGCTTATTTGCACTCTCTCTCTTAGCTGAGTGGCAAAGTCCGTGCCCATTTCAGCATCTACCGCCTCCCCTGATTCAATAATCATATCCCTCGTGAACTCACTGACTGCTACCGGGAGGTCATGATCGAGGTAGTTAGCAAGGACCATCTGAGCTGCGCCGGTCTGTCCAGCCTCCAAGGCATTCCTAACTACATTCGTGATGTCCGACCCCACAGCCTCTCCAACGGTAAAGACATCTGGAGACCTCTCCACCTTCTCAAAAGTCCGTACCGCGTTCATCACCATCTGGCCGTGAGGCACAAGGTAGAGGTCCATTAACATGACTCTCCCGTGCAGCCCGTGAAGGATGTCCACGAGCTCACCACTGAGAGCGTATCCCAGCCGACCATCAAGCACCTTGTAATCACCGACAGGGTTTGGGCGGCAAACCTTGATCCCCGCGGAATAATGCGAGACCGTCTCAAGTGGTTTCAATGGAAGCCCGCTCTCCTCAAGAATATCGATTGGATAGGTGACGATGTGGACTGATTCCAAGCCCATTTCGATACCGGCTTCAGCGAGATTACGCGCCTCCGTAGAGTGTCCGCAGATAATTGGGTCCGCCCGGACGACCATTATGAGATGTGAAACCTTGACGAGATCTCTCTGGTGAAAGGCCCCGCTGCTGCGCGGTAAATGCTCAAGTGAAACGCTCATTGCTTTGCTGGTTTTACAAACCCAACGCAGTTCCCATGCCAGCTTCGAGCTCACGCCCCTGCGGGGCTGCTTTCTCAGGAAACAAATGACGGAGGGCGACTCTCTTTAGCCCACGAAGACGGCTTCTCGCCCATCTCCAAAACCAGCTCTGAACCGCCGTGGAACTCACTCAGCCTGAGGTAGGAGCGCTCAAGGGCTCGGCCATTCAGCCACGCTCTCTGAACGTAGATATTATCCTCGTGAGCACCCTTTGCCTGAACAACAAAATCTCCTCCATGTAATTTCAGTTTCACGCAGGGAAAGACCGGACTGCCGATCAGGATCACCGGCATTCCCGCCACAGGAAACAGGCCCATCATACTCCAGACCAGCCAAGACGAAAGTCCTCCCGAATCGTCATTTCCCGGCAACCCTCCAGGCCCCGTCGAAAACTGATACCGAATCACGCCTCTCACCACCTCTGCTGCCCGGTCCGGACGACCCGCATAATGGTAAAGGTAGGGCGCTTCCATATCCGGCTCATTGTTGAGACCCTCGAAGCGGTGGACGGTTTCCCCGTGTAACGGCTCCTGGAACCCGAAGAAGCGGTCGAGGAGGTTCACGAAAGACGTTTCACCACCAGCCAGTTTGATTCTTCCCACCATGTCGTGGAGAATCCGGAATGAATAATTCCAGTTCTCACCCTCATAATAATCCGAGTCCTCTCTGAGCAACCCGGTATTTTCGTCCATCGCGTTGGACCAGCACCGGAGCAGAGGCAGGCTGTGATCGTAAATCCCCTGGTAGCCAAGCCGTTTCGCCATCTGGGCAATCCCAAAATGGGCTCCGGCGAGATCCAGAGTGTGCGAAAGCGGTTGCACGATCCTATTTCGAGCGAACTCAGCAAACCTTCCCGTGGCAACTTTCTTGCTCAGACTCGTGCCCCAGAGAAGCCGGAGAATCCAATCCCAGTCCGCTTTTACTCCGCGCATCTGCGCATCCGCGAGGATGATGTGGCACAACCCGGTTGCTTGCTTGTTAAAACGCTCGGGTGCGTTGTCCATCAGGTAGCTTACCGGGAACGCTCCCTCGCGGGTGGCGACTTCACCGAGAAACTCAACGAAGCTTTCACCCCACTCAGGCCACAAGGTCATCAGGAGAGGAAGCTGCGTCTTATATTGGTCCCAGAGAGTGGCGAGATCAAAAAAGAAGGGGCCATCTTGAGAGCTGAAGGGGTTTTCATTCCGGAAATCTGCAGGCTTGAGTGCAGAATGATAAAAGGCGGAATAAAACATCTCCCGTAATTCCTCCGTTCCTCCCCCAACCTCGACTTTGCCAAGGACAACATCCCAATGCTCCGCGGCTTTACGGGCAATCTCCTCCAACGGGTCTGAGTCAACTACCGCGAGAGCTTCTCTACAGCGTTGACCACTGCGCAGGGAAAACCCAATCCTGACCTCCAGAGGCTCACCGGCACTTCCGGCCTCAAACCACACCCCGAAGGGAGGTGCTTTCTCTGCTGAATGACCCGGGGGCAGAACCTTTGAGGTCTCCCCTGAAAGCTCCGCTCCGTCCTCCCAGAGCCCCCCGCGGGCAGCCCCCCCCACCTCGATTCGGAAATAGATCGGAATCCCCTCCATCACCACCATCCCTTCCGCGGAAGAGGGCCCCTCCAATCCAACCCGCCCCTCTTGTGGGTAGCTTCGCATGTCATCGACAAGCAACCCCCCAGCAGAAAGATCGATCGCCACTTTCCCCCTCACATTCTCAGGGAATTCGTAACGGTGAACGGCACTACGCTGCGTACAGGTGACCTCACAAAATACATTTCTTTCCTCAAATCGCGCAGAGTAATAACCCGGCCAGGCCCGCTCTTCCGAGAGCGCACAGCGCTGGCCCAATCCCTCAAGGCCCTTACCTGTGAGAGGAGTCGTCAGCAGATAATTGTAATAGACCCGAATGCGCCCGGTCCCTGATTGCTGGAAATGCGCGATTCCCAAGGCTTCATGCCTCTCAAAAACCACCGGAGGCGGATCTCCGGTCAGGGAAACACCATAACGACCATACCCAGTGACATAGGCCCCGGAATAGGCACAGGCAGACACCATTCCAAATGGGCAGACCGCCCCCGGATGAGTGTTACCGACAGGAGGCTTAGCCCGCCACCACGTAGCCGCCACTCCCTCCGCATGTGGCAGTTGGGACTGCGAATTTCCAAGGAAGGGGTCAACCCACCTTGAGTTTCTTTCCCCTTGCCGTTGCTCGAGCATGTCTTACTGAATAACTCATTCCTGTTTCTTCCAAAGTCATTGGAGCAGAATGCGGTCCAAATGCCCACACTTGCCAAAAAGAAGGAACCGGATACAACCCAGCTTATGAGCAAAATGGTGCGCCGCACGTTTCTGGGAGGCCTGACCTCCGCATCCGCAGCCTCTCTGGTTACGGGGTCCGCCCACGGCAAGAAATCTCCAAACGAGGTGCCCAATCTCGCGGCAGTGGGTGTTGGGGGGAAGGGCTGGGTCGATTCCAACGGCGCTGCGAAACACGGAAACATCGTAGCCTTCTGTGACGTGGAGCAAGCCAAGGGAGGCAAGCGGGGCGGATTCTCCGCCGCAGCCAGTAAATGGCCAAAGGCCCGCCGCTACACCGACTGGCGGGTTATGTTGGAGAAAGAAAAAACTCTCGATGGGATTACCATCTCGACCCCTGATCATATGCACGCCCCGGTCACCATGACCGCTCTCCAGCAGGGTATCGGGTGCTATACCCAGAAACCCCTGACCCGGACAGTATACGAGTCGCGTCAGGTGACGGCGGCAGCCGCCCGGGCCGGGGTCGCCACCCAGATGGGAAACCAGCACCACAGTGGCACCAGCTACCGCACCTTGGTCAATCTCGTGCAGCAAGGCATGATTGGCAAGGTCAAGAGCGCCCATGCATGGTCCAACCGACCCATTTGGCCTCAGGGAATCAAACGCCCTGGCGGTTCCGCCGCAGCACCCGATGCCTTGCAATGGGATCTCTGGCTGGGAGTCGCTCCCGAGCGACCCTTTGCTCCCGGCGTCTATCATCCGTTCAAGTGGCGGGGCTGGTATGACTTCGGCACAGGAGCGCTCGGAGACATGGGCTGCCACATTATTGACCCAATCTACTGGGCGTTGGGGCTGACCGCACCTGACACCATCCTCTATGAGGGCCCTGAGCCAACAAAGGAAACCTTCCCAAAAGCAGAACGCATTCACTACGAATTCCCCGGAACAGAACGAACCGCCGACGAGACCATCAAGGTGACCTGGCATGACGGCGGAAAGGGGCCAGACCCCTCCGAATGCGATCTGCCCGGCGGGACAGCGCTCCCAGCAAATGGCAGCATGTTTATCGGGGAACAGGGCGTCGTGGTCTGCCCTCACGGCTCAGGCAAGCTCCCCTCTCTCTACCCGGAGAAAAAATTCAAGGACCTCGACTTTCAGGTTGTTCCCTCTGCCGATCACTACAAACAATGGGTCGACGCCATCGCAGGCAAGGGGAAGGCCAGCTCCAGCTTCGACTATGCCGGCCCACTCTGCGAGACCGTCCTTCTGGGCTGCGTGGCGTCACAGGTGCCGGGCGTCAAACTTGAGTGGAACCCCAAGGCCCTGCGGTTCAACAACAGTAAGGAAGCCGACAATCGCCTGCACCAGCAATACCGGAAAGGGTGGGAAGTCGCCGGGCTCTAAGCGGGAGCCCTCCCGTCATCTTCTGATGCGGGCGTATTCCTAGCCAGCACCGAACCGATCAGAGCTCCAGAGCAAAATCCCATCACGTGAGCGAGCACGTCCACTCTGGAAGCCGCATCCCCTCCCCCAGCCCCGAACCACCCGAGCAGGATCGCTCCTGCGATAAAAGGAATGACGAATCCTCCAACCTTGCGCGCCGATCTGGATCGGTAGGCCAGAAGGGCACTACTCCCGACCAATAAGCCAAGCGCCCCAAAGGTTGCCGTGGACGCTCCGAGAGACTTGAAGCCCTCAGGGAAATGCAACCATGAGGTCATCAGGTTTCCAAGGGTTCCGCTGGCAAGAATGGAAATCCAACCCCGGACCGGTCCGAATGTCCGTGCCACAAACACACAGAAAATTCCACCGATCAATACGTTTCCAAGCAGATGCCCTCCATCGGCATGCAGAAACAGCGCGGTAAAGGAGCGATGCCATTCTCCTGCACCAAAAATACCTTCACTGGAATTACAATACTTCGCCACCATGGACTCCGTCTGCCCCATGAAGGTGACCATCAGGATCGCCGTCCAGAGGAGCAAAAGCTCGACTCCCGACCGGTGAAAAGAAATCTCTGCCGCCCGCTCTGGCAGCGACACCTGCTCTTGCTCGTAGAGCCGGAACTCCTCGACGATGGCCACCTCAAAGGCAGGCTCTGCATAGAGAAGGAAGCGCGGACCTTCTGCCTCCATACTTATCCAGCAGTCGAGGTTCATCGCCAAGATGACCAAGGCATACTCGTTGACCTCCGTCAGGCCTCCAAATTCACCCACGACGGTAAGCTTTCCCTCCTCAATCGCCTGATCAAAATCAACCATGCTTCCAGGAAGAGAGCTCAACACGAGTGGGGCCCTCAAACAAGATTCACCTCCGGAACATTCCAGAGGAATGAGAAATTCCTCTCGATCCCCAAGCCAATCTCGTTCTCGATACCTCCATGATCCGGAAGACCACTGTCCTGCTCGCCTCTTTCCTCCTGTTCTCCGGGGCAATGGCAAAACCCCGTCTGATTGTTCTCACCGATATCACCAACGAACCCGATGATGAGCAGTCCATGGTCCGCCTTCTCTGCTACGCGAACGAGTTCGACATTGAGGCTCTCATTGCCACAACCTCCTGCTGGCTCCGCAACAGGACTGCTCCAGAGAAGATCATCGAACGAATCGAGGCCTATCGACAGGTCCGCAGCAACTTCATGGCCCATTCAGAAGGCTGGCCAGAAGCAGATACTCTCCTGCAGACCGTGAAGACGGGTGTTCCCATATTTGGGATGCAGGGAGTTGGTGAAGGACACGACTCTCCGGGCTCGGAGCATATTATCAAAACGGTGGACCGAAAAGATGACCGGCCAGTTTATATTTCTGTCTGGGGTGGCGCCAACTGTCTCGCCCAAGCGCTCTGGAAAGTAATGAAGACTCGCAGCAAGCCACAGGCTGATGCGTTCATCAGCAAGCTTCGAGTCTACACAATTTCTGATCAGGACGATGCCGGTCCGTGGATGCGCAACAAGTGTCCCGACCTCTTCTATGTTGTCAGCCCCGGTCATGAGGAGGGTCAGGGCGGTTCCTACCACTACGCCACCTGGGTTGGCATCTCGGGAGACCGGTTCCACGGGCGATTCCAGGGTCCTGACTTCGCACTTGTGGACAACCCCTGGCTCGACCTGCATATCCGGAAGGACCACGGCCCACTCGGGGCGATGTATCCACGCACAACCTACCTCATGGAGGGCGACACCCCTTCCTTCTTTTGGGCATTGCCCAACGGGCTTAACGAGCCGGAGCATCCGGACTGGGGTGGTTGGGGGGGACGTTACGAACTCTATACCGCACCACCCAAACGCTACTACCACGAACCCGAGACCCGGCCCATCTGGACCAACACGATGGACGAAGTTAAAGGTGTGGATGGAAAATACTACACCAGCAACCACGCCACAATCTGGCGCTGGCGGGAAGCCTACCAGCACGACTTTGCTGCCCGCCTCGACTGGAGTCACCAGCCCAAGTTTAAGGG
>DIHT01000121.1 GCA_002420305.1 Akkermansiaceae bacterium UBA5689
CGGAGGCTCGAAGTTCTCTCAGAGCGATTACAGCCGCTAATCGAACCTTCGGTTCCTCGTCTGAGAGCGCTTGTCGGATGGCTGGGTGCAGCCTCCCATTGAAGGCAGCAACCCGAATCGACTGGATCTTCCGGTTGGTGTTTTCCTCGAACCAGCCCTCGGGATTGATTCGACCAATGGTCCAGACCAGCCAAGTTTCGAGGGCGACGGAAAGGTCAGGCTTCCGGAGGGCAGCACGGAGGGAGGGCTCGATACTTTTGCCTCGCCGGATCAGCTCCTCCTGGGCGTTGGTGCGCCACGCTGGTAGATGGCTTCCCAGATCGGCGATGAGCCCCTCAACTGTCCGGGTATCCCTCGACGGATAAGAGGGAGAGTATTCCCTGGGCCAGAGGCGATAAATCCTGCCCTCATTGGCGAGCTTGTTATTCTCATAGTGGGCTCCGTACTGGCGGCCCCAGCTGGTGATCCAGATTGCTCCATCGGGCCCCATCTCGATATCGACAGGATCGAAGGACCGGCCCTTGCTCAGGGGCATGCTGCGCCCACCCCCGGCGTGGGCCAGAACCTCAAGCTTTAGTCGGTCCGGCTTGCGCCAGGCTCCATCCCATCGGCTCCGATAGATGAAGATCTCACGGTTGAGCCAGTCGTTGATGAAGAATACGTTGTTGTAATTACTGGGATATCCCGGAATGGCACAGTGAATCACGCCTGCTCCTGAACCCTCGAAAAGTGGGCCGCTGGAGGGGGCGGTGGGGAGATGATCGTCACCTTTCCAATCATAACTCCACGGATGACCCCATCCGAAGTGAAAGCCGAAAAACGGAGTAAAGATCTTGTCGCCCATGGTCTGGTCATTGTCAGTGCCGAGCCAATCGAAGCGGTTGTCGAATGCGATGTCCCATGGGTTCCGGAAGCCTCGTGAAATGATCTCCAGATTTGAACCATCGTCGTTGCAGCGGAGGATTCCTCCCGTGACACCCCAGTCGTCGCGGGGATTCTGGTAGTTCTTTTGATAGCTTGCGGCAGTGAAGATGGTTGGTTGTGGCTCTGGTGTCCCGAGGGGGACTTCGATGCTCCACAGTTCACGGAAAGCCCGAGGAGCGAGACGGTCCGGTATGATGGACAAGCCCTTTGAGTTACCTTTGGACATATAGAGCCGCCCGTCTGGACCGAAGTTCAGTCCGTGCAGCCCATGCTCAAGATTCCCCAAATCGGTGTAGACCCGGACGTATTCGTCAGCCACGTCGTCGCCATCAGTATCACGGACACGGGTCAAATCGGGAGCGTTGGCGATCCAGAGCCAATCCCCTTTCCAGGCAAGTCCCTGAATGGAATTGAAGCCAGTGGCAAACTTGTGCCGGGCATCGGCAAGGCCATCCTTATCCTGATCTTTGAGAATCCAGACTGAGTCAGGTTCCGTGTCAGGATCAGGGGAGCGGTATTGGGGGCCCATGCCAACGCAGGGTCGCCCCTGCGAATCAAAGGTCAGGGCGCAGGGATTCCTCACGATCGGATCCCGGGCGAAAAGGGAGACGGCGAGGTCCTCAGCCACTATTGGAAAATCTGCAGGCACAGCACATAAATTTCCCAGAGTGCCCAGTGCGGAGCAAAGGGCTGTAAGCATTGAGCGCATAAGGGTTGAGGGTTTCACGGTTTTTAATCACTAGCTGGAAAGAGGTCAATTCCGGTGGGTCCCCGTAGCTAAAGATGAGCACATGTGTTTGATCGTAAGGGGGACTGGCGGTAAGACGCGGTAGCTTCTCGTTATGCGTTCTCTTGTTTTACTGCTTCTCACTCTGATTCTGATGTGCACTTCGGGTGCCGGTCGCCCACACGTTCTTTTCATTGCGGTCGATGACCTTAACGACTGGGTCGGTTGTCTCGAGGGGCACCCACAGGCACTCACCCCCAATATGGACCGGCTCGCTGCGCGGGGGATCTTGTTCACCAATGCCCATTGTGTGTCCCCGGCCTGCAATCCATCGCGAGCAGCGGTCTTCAGTGGTCGTATGCCTGACGTGACCGGAGTCTGGTCCAATCAGAGCGGTTCACTGTCTCGTCGCTATCCCGAGGCTCGTCTTCTGAGCACGGCTTTTGCGGAGTCGGGTTACCGGACTCGCGGGGCGGGGAAACTGCTTCACTCTCGCGGGGGAAAGTCCTTTGGAGAATACTATGGAGTGAACCAACGCTGGAGTCCCCTCTCGAAGGAGGAGGTGAAATATACTCGCAAGGAGCTTCCCAGCAAGGCAACGGCGAATCCTCGGCGTCTTACAAAGGATAGCCTCGGAAGAAAGGTTGTCCTGCCTCTTAACCGCATGCCTTCGGACCGGAAACCCACTCTGACTGATGGGGAGTCCTTCGACTGGGGGGGGTGGGACGTGCGGGATACGGACTTCGGGGACACCAAGATCACGGACTGGGCGATTGGCAAACTGAAGGAAGAGGGGGTAGAACCCCTCTTCCTCGCGGTGGGATACTACCGCCCGCATATTCCCCTCTGGGCTCCCAAGCGATTCTTTGATCGATTCAAGGATGACCCCGGGAAACTGCCTCCGGTCAAGAATTCCGACCTGAATGATCTTGGTGAAATGGGCCGCAAGTGGGCAAGGCAAGCGGTCACGGCGGGTAGTCATGCCACGGTTGTAGAATACGGACAGTGGCAGGCAGCGGTGGAAGCCTACCTCGCCTGTACGACTTACGTGGATCATGAGATTGGACGGCTGCTCGAGGCTCTCGACCAGAGTGCAGCGGGGAAGGATACGTGGATCATATTGTGGTCCGACCACGGCTGGCACCTCGGGGAGAAGGAACACTGGGGAAAGTGGACTGGCTGGGAGCGGTCGACCCGGGTTCCTCTCATGGTGGTCCCCCCCAGGACAAAGACCGGTAAGTTTGCGGCAGGGGGATCGCGGTGTCACCAGCCTGTGAGCCTGCTGGACCTTTACCCTACCCTCGTGGGACTCTGTGACTTGCAGGGGCCCGAAACCCTGGACGGGCAGTCCTTGGAGCCGCTGCTGCGGGAGCCCTCGCGAGTTACGGGGCGGGTGGTAACCACTACCTTTGATCGTGGTAACATCTCCCTGCGCAGTGACCGCTGGCGTTACATCCGGTATGCCAGCGGGGAGGAAGAGCTTTACGATCTCAAGGCTGACCCCAACGAGTGGTCCAACCTTGCCGGGCGATCGGAACACGCGACCACCTTGAAAAGATTTGCCGCCCGTTTTTCACGCAAAGACTAGGGAGATAAGCTCTGCGTTCACTCCCCCAGTCGCCGGAGTCGGAAGAATTGCGGGGATTTTTTTGGGAGCGGAATAGGGAAGATCCGTTCGGTGCTGTCCTGGAAAGAATGAATGGATCCTTCTACGCTGTCCCAGCTTCCCAGATCAGCCGAGGTCTCAAGTTGGTAACGGTACAAGTCATCAAATCCCGCATAATCGATGTGAATCTGGAAATATCCGTTCCAGTAATGCACTGGTACAATGTCGAACCGGAGGCGTTTCTGCAGATATTCTTCCACGTCACTGAGTTGGCTCTCCTTCACTTTCTCGAGCAGGGAGGACTCAGCAAAGACGTTATCGTGGCGTTTGATGAAGAGGAGGGCGATTTCTGCCTGCCTACTTTCCACGCCCTCGAGGCGAGGTCCCTATGGTGATCTGTCCCGGAGGGGCTTCGACCGTATGGGCACTAGCCCCGTCGGCAAGGAGCTGCTGAACAGCCTGGGCATCTCCGGATGAGATCGCCTCCCGCATGTCTGCTGAGGCAGGGACGATGAGGGCGATGTTGCAGAGAATAAAAATCCAGAAATGGTTCATACTCATTGGGAATTGAAGCTGATGACCGTTTGAAGAGGGGGCAAGGACGATCTTGCTCGGCCGTATGCGACACAGGGGGAAGGCTGGACCTGATTAATGCGATGCCCTAGGTTAAAGGACTGGCTTGGCCCCGAAGACCTCGGAGCGCAGGGCAGAACCCTTTCATGAAATACCTTTCTGCCATCCTGCTTCTCGGTATCCTGTGCGGTAGTCCCACCCAGGCGGCAAGACCAAACATGGTGATCGTTCTCGTAGATGATCATGCCTTTGAAGCTATTTCGGCCTATGGGACCTACCTCAGGGACCACGCGAAGACGCCTGCTATTGACCGGCTGGCTAAGGAGGGTATGCGTTTCGACAGTTTCACCTGTGCCAATTCCATCTGTTCCCCCAGTCGCGCTACCATCCTGACCGGGCAGTATAGTCACAAAAATGGGGTGAGAGGGCTTAATGGATCCATTAACGAGGCCTCGCCCCAATACCCGGTCGAGCTACAGAAGGCGGGTTATCAGACCTGGCTGGTTGGGAAATGGCACCTTCGGAGCAATCCCAAAGGCTATGAGAAGCATATGACAGTCAAGGGGCAGGGTAAGTATTTTGACCCGACCTTCAGCGGCAGCGAAGGGGAACGGCACAAGGAGGAGGGATACTCTACCGATGTTTACACCGACATCGCCCTGAAGTGGCTCAAGGCTCGTGACCGGAAGAGGCCTTTCCTGCTGAGCCTCCAGTTCAAGGCGCCCCATCACGACTATGGTCATGCCAGGCGTTATGATGATCTCCTGGCCGGGGTGAGCATTCCCGAGCCTCCTTCACTGTATGAGGACATTCGTAACACCGACTCCAACCTGAAGCGTCTTTTCCTGCAAGGGACCAAGTTCCACATGCTCTATTCCACCAAGACCGACAGCAGGAGGGATCCGACCACGAATTACTACGCCCGCCACCTGAGGGATGATGTGCCCAACCAGATGTGGAAGCATGATTCTGAAAGTGACCGGGACAAGATCCGGGTGGCCTATCAGCACATGATCCACAAGTACATCCGCTGTGCTACTGGCAATGATGACAACCTGAAGCGGGTTCTTGACTATCTCGATGCCGAGGGCCTGACCGAGGACACCGTGGTGGTCTATACCTCGGATCAGGGTTACTGGCTGGGTCAGCACGGGCTCTACGACAAACGTCTCATTCTGGAGACATCCATGCGCATGCCCTTCCTCATCCGCTATCCGCGGCTGATCAGGCCCGGAAGTGTGAACGAGGACCTCTGCATCAACGTCGATATCGCCCCTACGCTGCTGGAACTTGCCGGGGTAGAGGTGCCGGAGGCCATGCAGGGGCGCAGCATGGTATCCCTGCTCAAGGGGCAGGAGGCGGTGGATTGGAGGAAGTCCCAGTTTTACACCTACTGGGGGATCCCGGCTCACTATGGCGTCCGGACCGGTCGCTTCACCTACCTGAAGATCCCTGGTCATCCGCCCGAGCTGTTTGACCGAAAAGAGGACCCGGAGCAGCTCTATAATGTAGCGGGGCGTGATTCTTACCGGGATGTCATCGCGGACCTGGAGGAGAAGCTCAATCGTCAGATCCAAGAGGTCGGAATCGAAGCTTCTGCGCTTCCTGGACGTTCGAAGCCATGAGCCAACGAATACTACTCCTGACCGTTGGGGCAGCCGTGATCGGTCTGTGTCCCTGCTATGCAGTGGAGAAGCGACCCAATATCTTGTTTATTATTGCGGATGACCAGTCTCCTCTGGACCTTAAGATCTACAACCCAAACTCGTCTCTAGAGACTCCGAACCTTGATGCCCTGGCCTCTGAGGGCATGGTATTTGATGGAGCGCACCACATGGGGTCCTGGGTCGGCGGGGTCTGCACACCCTCCCGGCATATGGTGATGTCGGGTCGCACGGTCTGGCACATTCCGGACCGATTAAACCGCGTCATGAACCCCCACGCCTCCAATCCGGCATTGGTTCCTCCTGACCTCGCCATGCAGACGATGCCGGCAGTCTTTAATCGTGGAGGCTATGACACCATGCGCACCTGTAAGCGAGGCAACAGCTATGATAAAGCCAATGCCTTGTTCGAGGTCTGTCACGATGCCACCAAGAGAGGCAGTACGGACGAGAGTGGAAGCGCCTGGCATGCGGAGCAGGTTCTTAATTACTTGTCCGGGCGGGAAGTGAGAAAGGATGGGGATCCTTTCCTGATCTACTTCGGGTTCTCTCACCCACACGATGTGCGTGATGGGAAACCGGAATTGCTGGCCAAGTATGGGGCGGTGAATCACACGAATCCGAACACTCCTCCGCCGGCGAATTCGAAGCAGCCACCGCTTCCTGTGGGGTATTTACCAGAACACCCTTTTGACAATACCCACATGAACGTCCGCGACGAAGTAGCCGTGCCTGGGGTCTGGGAAAGGAGGGATGAGCGAACAATCCGCAACGAGATGGGACGTGAGTTTGCCTGCAGCGAGAATATCGATATTCAGATTGGCCGCGTTCTCCGCAAGCTTGAGGAGATGGGAGAACTGGAGAACACCTACATCTTTTATACCGCAGATCATGGAATGGCCATCGGCCGGCACGGGCTGCAGGGGAAACAGAACCTCTACGAGCACACCTGGCGGATCCCATTCATTGTCAAAGGCCCGGGGATACGGGCAGGCTCCCGGGCGCTTGGTAATATCTACCTCCTCGACGTTCTCGCGACTCTTTGTGACCTCTCTGGTATCAAGGCACCGAGGACCAGCGAGGGGAAAAGCTTCAAGCCTGTATTACTCGGGGAGAAGCAATCGGTCCGGGAGCTACTCTACGGGGTCTATTGTGGTGGGGCCCGTCCGGGCATGCGGTGTGTGAAGAAAGGGGACTGGAAACTGATCAAGTATCAGTCCGACAAGGGGAAGATACGGGAAACCCAGCTCTTCCATCTCGCCCGGAATCCTCACGAGCTCATCAGCCAGCATCACGAAAAGGGAGTGATTGACCTTACTGGTCACCAGCCGGGGCAGCATCAGCGCAACCTCGCGGATGATCCGGGATACGCCGGGAAGCTGGTGGAAATGGAGACACTCCTTCTGGGCGAGATGCGCCGGCTCGATGATCCCTACCGGCTCTGGAATCAGCCTGATGACGGGTTGCCTGTCCCGGAGGTCCGCGAAAAGGTCATTCGCCCCAAGAAGAAGCGGCCCTCCCGTGCTGGTTCCTGAACTGGAAGTCCCATGCGAGTGGAGTCTCGTCAGGCTAGAATCTCGTTGATCACCTTTCCAGCTACGTCAGTGAGGCGGAAGTTGCGCCCATTGAAGAAATAGGTGAGGCGCTCGTGATCGATGCCGAGGAGGTGCAGGATGGTGGCATGCAGGTCGTTGACGTTGACCCGGTTTTCCACTGCTTTGTAGCCGAATTCGTCACTTGCTCCGTAGTGTGCCCCTCCCTTGATGCCGCCACCGGCCATCCACATGGTGAAGGCGTTGGGATTATGGTCTCGTCCCTTGCCGCTCTGCGCGTCGGAGGTGCGCCCGAATTCCCCTCCCCAGACCACGAGGGTATCCTCGAGCATTCCCCGGGACTTGAGGTCGGAAAGAAGGGCGCCGATTGGCTGGTCGACGCTCTTAGCGGCGATCCGGTGATTGGCCCCGATATCGTTGTGACCGTCCCATGGGACGTCGGCCACTCCTCCTCCTCCGCCGTTGGTGCCGGCGTAGAGCTGCACGAAACGGACCCCTCTCTCGATAAGCCTCCGGGCCATGATGCACTGACGCCCCACGAGCTGGGTCTCCTTCTGGTCGAGTCCGTAGGCCTGTTGAGTGGCTTTTGATTCCTTTTCGACGTCCATGGCTTCCGGGGCGGCGGTCTGCATCCGGTAGGCGAGTTCGAAGGACTCAATCCGAGCCGCGAGATCCCGTTCAAGAGATCGGGGCTCCCCGTGAGCCCGGTTCATCGACCTAAGGATGTCGAGCTGGGCACGCTGGTGCTGGTCACCCATGTTCTTTCTTCGTGCGAGGTTGCCAATGGGATTAGTTCCGTTAATGGCAGTAGGCTGAAACTTCTTTGGCAGGAAGCCGGGTGCCCAGATAGGTTTTCCACCGCGGGGCATGGCACCGTGCAGGACAACGAACCCGGGAAGGTTCTGGTTTTCACTGCCGAGGCCGTAGGTCACCCACGAGCCCATGGAGGGGCGGCCCTGCAGGAACATTCCGGAATTCATCTCCAGCATGGCCGGGGTGTGGTTGTTCGACTGCGAGTAGCAGGAATAGAGGAAGGCCATGTCATCCACATGCTGCGCCATGCTCGGGAAAATCTCGGAGACCCAGGTCCCGGACTCTCCGTATTGCTTCCATGAAAAAGGGGAAGCGAGAATCTTTCCATCGGTGGTAAAAAACCCGGTCTTGGGATCCGCCCCGATGAGTTTTTCCCCGGTGCGCTTCTGGAGCTCAGGTTTGTAGTCGAAGGTATCTACCTGAGAGGGGCTGCCTGGCATAAAGAGCCATATCACGGACTTGGCCTTCGGGGCGAAGTGTGGCCCGGGAACTGCCAGCGGCGACCCGGATTCGATGGCTGTCTGCCCCAACAGGCCCTCCTCGCTGAGCAGCTTGGTCAGGGCAAGGGAGCCGCAACCGAGGCCAGCCTTCTGAAGGAAATTGCGGCGGGAATTATAGAAGGGAAAATTACTCATATCAGTCGACAAAGATAAATTCGTTGAGGCAGATCAGGGTCTGGCAGAAGTCGGCAATTGCCATTTTCATAGCCTCGTCCGTGTTGCCATAGGACTCAGCCTGTCCTTTGATGAAGGAGCTCATTTGCTGCTCCTCGACAGTTGAAGGAGGTCGCGATAGTGCATGGGAATAGGCCCGGTGGATGACCTCGGGGATTGCGACGTTCTCATCCGGGCGGATACGAAGGGCAAACTTTTCAGCAAGTTCCCGCACGTAGGGAGAATTCATCATGGCGAGAGCCTGGGGTGGAACAGTGGTGGCAATGCGCTGCCCGATACCCTGCATGGCATCAGGAGCGTCGAAGAGCTGAAGGATGGGGATCAGGTTGCTCCTCTTCACGGTGAGATAAATACTTCTTCGGGTGTGCCGCTGATCGACCGTCCCCTTATCGAACATTCGTTTGTCCAGTGTTCCGCTGACCGCCAGAAGTGAATCGCGAATGACTTCCGCCTCGAGGCGTGTGGCTCCCCGCCTCCACCAGAGCTTGTTCTCCGGGTCCACTTTCATCGCCATTTGATTGGAGTTTCCCTGCTGGCGGTAGACAGCGCTCATCATGATCATTTTGTGCAGGGGCTTCAGCCTCCATTCGTTCCTGATAAGTTCTCCGGCGAGGTAGTCGAGGAGGGCGGGATGAGTTGGGGGTGTGCCCTGTGCGCCGAAGTCACTTGGAGTCCTCACGATGCCGAGTCCGAGATGATGCTGCCAGAGGCGGTTTGCGATGACTCGTGCCAGGAGGTGTCCGGCACCCTTTTGCTCGTCTGTCATCCAATGGGCGAGAGCAACCCGGGGAGGACGGCTCTCAGTCTCTTTGAGCCAGTATTCCTCGGTGGTATCTTCGGCCTGCAGGACACGGAGGAACGCCGGGGTCGCGAGTTCGTTTTTCGAGTTCGATTCCCCGCGTTCGAGAAAGTAGACCTTACGAGTATCGGCTCCGAAGTTGTAGGTCGCTCCACCTTTTCGGGCGGCATAAATATTGATCAGGGGGGGGTTGGGAGCTTTCTTGGTGTGTTCATCAACGGCGTGGTTCAGCTTGCTCCAATCTGGATCCCGCGGGGCATACCACTTCAGCACCTCCAGTGTCTGTGTTTCATTCCGGGCCTCTTTCGCCAGAGCGAGAATAGTCTTGATCTTCTCCGGCACCTCGGGGGAGGTGCTGAAGTAGAATCCCGAGCCGCCACCTCCATTGATGATTTTTACCAGCAGCTGATTAGATCCTGCCTTGAGCTCGAGGGTGAGTTTATCCTGATCTTTGGCGACTCCGCCCTGAGTTTCCTTTGCGAGTATGGATTCGCCATTCAACCACACCTTGATTGCATCGTCTCTGCCGAATGAGACAGGAAGGGACCGTGCGGAGGAGACTTCGATGGTGCGGAACAGGTAATTTGCGCTGTTGTCGCCCGTGAGAGTGTTGTGGATGGCTCCGTCATTCCATTCGGGGCGGGCCACCCATTTCCGATCTTCATAGACCTCGGAGAGGTTGACGCTCTTCTCCGGGGGAAAGGCTTCGTTGTAGGCCTTTTTAAAATCCGAGGCTCCAAAGGGGCCAATGTGGCTCCAGGGGCTGAGAGTCTCGGCTTCCACAGGTTCCTTACGGGTTGCAAGCCAGTCAGTCAGCCGGGAGGGAAGAACCTCCTGCTCGAACTTCGTCCGGGAGGCCACGAGCTTTTCGTGGGCTGCATCGAACTTCTGCTTTTCCTCCCGTGTTCTGGCCGGGTTCGGATCGTGGGCATGATTTTGAAAGCCCGTCTCGGAAAAACAGGAGACCAACCGGTAGTAGTCACTGATGGGAACAGGGTCATACTTGTGGTCGTGACATCGAGCACAGCCGATGGTCAGACCAAGCATGGAGGTGCCCATGGTGTGAACGATATCATCGAGTTGCTCGTAGCGACTCCGCTCTCTCTCTTTCTGGGTCTGCTGGGATGTGAAAGGGCCAGCTGCGAGGAATCCTGTGGCAGCCTGCGCCATATAGCTTTCTGGCTCGATCTGATCACCCGCAATTTGCAGCCGAACGAAGCGGTCATAAGGCATGTCTTCGTTTAGAGCCTTGATGACAAAGTCGCGGAAGTGGTAGGCCTCTCCCCGGTCTTTGTCGAAGGCGTAGCCGTTGCTCTCAGCGAAGCGTGCGAGATCTAACCAATGCCGTGCCCAGCGTTCACCGTAATGAGGTCCGTCGAGCAGTCGGTCGACGAGTCTTTCATAGGCCTCTGGGGACTCATCGTTGAGGTAGGCCTCAATCTCAGAGGGCTCTGGCGGCAGACCCCACAAGCCAAACATGGCCCGGCGGAGCAACGTTTGTCTGGAAGCCTCAGGGTTGGGGAGCAACGCACTCTTTTCGAGTTCGGCGAGAATGAAAAGATCGATGGGTGTATGCCCCCACGACTCATCTTTCACTTCAGGTGGGCTGGCGGATTTCAGGGGCCGGAAAGACCAGAACTCGCGTCCTTGCGCCAAATTGATTCCGGTGGATCGATCTGTTTCCTCCTCAGCGCTCGAGACCCCCATGAGGGTTGAGCAAGCCAGAGAGAGAATTACGACGAGAAACCGGTTCATATCTGAGGGTATGGTAAGAATTATCAAGGAGAGCGCAAACGGGATCTTCCCCTGCGAAGGTAGGACGAGAGGAGGGCTTTCGTAGGCGTATTTCAGAATTCTGGAACTGCGGCGTCTGGCACTATGTCACTTTTCGTTGCGCTGCTGTCTTGCTTCCGGAAAAGCCTTATTGCAGGCTTTTGCCAGCATTCAGAGTGGTTCCTCAGCCGTAAGGTGGAAGAAATCCGGCAACCTGTCGCGGAGACGACAAGGTGCCTGTGCCAGCTGGCACGATGCGCGGCCTCGAAAGGGCTGAACGAAGGTCTCCCAGTTTTGCTTTCAGAGGTGTTCGTTCAGCCCTTTCGCACCGCGAGTCCGGGTGCTTCTCCTCCACGAAGAATCAGTATCATGAGCTACTCAAACATCAGGCCAGCAATGCACCTCGTTAGCAGGGAAAGGGAATCACATCCGAACCATCATCTTACCAATAACAATGGGACTTGGTGGTGCCAGATTACCGTCCATCAGGGGCTCTTTTCGCGACGTCTTCGGTTCTCGCTAGGAACGGGGGATCTGGAGCGAGCCCGCTTACTCCGGGACAGGGTCTTTGACAATCTTAGTGCTGGGCCCCAGGCAGCCTAGGGGAGCTCTCCTTTACGGCGTGACATATGGCGAGAACATCGCGGGCTCTGAACACGCTATCCGGAGAGTTCAGGGAATTCTTTCTGGCACTTTTTCCAGAAAGAAAAAAAGCTGCCCGTAGCGAGGGAGCGGGCCGCCCGGTCTGTCGCTCGATCAAGAAGGAGAAGCTCGACATCATGACTGGCCAAGTCCTGACGGATGCTCGGTATCAAATCAGCAAGAGGTCCGACTTGGGGGCGAAGTGCTACGACTTGACGGAGCTTCTCCCGCCTTGCCCATTGTGTGATTGATTGGAGTTGATGGGTCTGGGTCACGATTTCGGGCGAAACCCGGAAGTGGTTCTCTGCGCGGAAATAGGCATCTTTCAATGCGGCCATCAGCCATTTCCGTTTGGGTCCGCAGAAGTCAAATTTTTCCCAGGCCTCGAAATTCCCACTTACCAATACTGCCTTTGGTTTAAGAGCGGAAAGGGGACTGGCTTCCGGGAGTAAATCTTCCTCGTGAATCCAGATGCCAGCATTCCGGTGATCAGGCAGGGTCTCTGGGTCAGGGCTCGGGTGAGTGATTCTGTCCCTCTCTGGAGCCCCGGGGTGAACTGCTGTGGGTTTTTCAAGGATCTCAAGGCCCTCTTGCAGGGTATCAAGGAGATCAGGGCTCATATACTTTTCGATGTTGGACCGCCGTGGCAGGTAGGTCTTCCCCGGGGTCTGAAAGCCTGCGACCCACCTCCATGACAGAGTGTTCGATGCTGGATCAGCATCGAGGAGGTTCTTGAAGAAAAAGTGGGCTCCGAGCTGCCATGGGAGTCGCTCGACATGAATCCACCAGCCAGCGAACCACATACGAGCATGATTGTGCAAGTAGCCTGTGGTCTGCAATTCTCTGGCGAAATGATTCATCAGGGCCACCGGTCCTTTGGCAGATTGGCACAGGTTAGCTCTTTCTCGTGCCATTTCGTAGCGGGGACTGTTATTGATCAAATGGAGATCATCGAGGTAGTTGCTCCACACCTGTGGGCGCAGGGAAAGCCACGCTTTCCAGTAGCGGCGCCAATAGACTTCCTGGGTAAATTTCTCGATGGTTGAAGGTGCGTAACGTTCTAAAGGTGCGGTGGAGCATTCCTCCTCTGTAATTAGGCGATGCCTGATGGCAGGGGAAAGGCGAGAAACGTTTTTGTGTCCCGGCAATACGTGATTGCGGTGGCGTGAATAGCGCCCGGCGAAGGGGACAAATTCCTGAAGTTGCTGAAGAGCATCTGAGCGGGTGGATGCAAACTGGATCGCATCTGGGGGGAAAAGGTCACGGGTCATTGGGCTTGCTCTTGAGACAGGGTAGAGAGCTAACTCAGGAGCCTTTACACTCTCTAAGGTTCGCTATCCCCAAGGGAGAATCACATGGTAAATCTTTCAGGGTAACAGATGGCCCTGCCTTGTAATCCTGCAAGAGACTTAATGGCTTTTCAGAAAGCCCGCGGCCATCACCCCCAGGGACGTGATTCAAGAGCTCATCGATCAAGCGTCACGACCTGAGTGATCCCCAGATTAGAGGGCTCGCAATGTAATGATCAGGCTTGAAGAGAATAGACGTCCTCAGAACGGATTTTTTTCAATAAGAAGATCATGCCCAGATTCGGGGTTCCCTGAGATTCTGATCGTCAGGAGGGTAGGAAATAGCACTGCCAACAGAGTGACGATAGGCGGACCACGCCGCTACGGCCGCGTCAACGATATCATCGGGAGCGAGGTGCCGGACGGGCAAGAGAAGGTGATCACTCAGGTGCATACCGTTCTCTTCCAGGAGGGAAATTCGTTCACGGAATCCCCCCCACGTCTTTTTTGAAAAGGTGAGAGGTCGTCCGGAGTTCATCGCGGTGAAAGAGAGCTCAGGGTGGACTTCAATCACTGGAAACCCCTCTCGCTCTATCCGATTGACTTCTGCAATTTTCGCGCGGAGATGAAGGCTCTGCCGGGAGAATGCCCTCCCGTAAAGTTGCCGGCATGTTGCGTTCACATCATTAAACTCTGCATTGAGCCACCTCTCTTCTATTGTGAACCGTGGCAGTGCTGGGAAAATGCTTCTCCCGCGTTCCGGCCCGAGGGCTCGCCTTGCCTGAGTATCTGCAAGCCTGGTTGGGGCATCGAGAAGTTGAATTGGCATATCGATCCCGGCTATTTTCAGTTCTGGTATGCTTTGGAGAACCTTCTCCAGAGATTCGGAGGATGTCGCCCCGGCTACTGCTCCAGACTGGTCGAGCCATACTCCGACCCAGCCTTCTCTGCATCCATCGACTCCTGCGATCATGGGTCAGTATGGGCGACTCGAGTCAAACTCAAATCCCGATCGAATTTGCGATGAACCGGATTCTGCCGCAGCTTGGGGAGAGATTGGCTGAAGGCCGGTGCGATTTGTGCGGTTGGCGCTCTCAGGTGTTTGATTCATTGGCATTTTGAGGTCGCATTTTCTTTGATGATGAAATCAGCCGTGCGCAGGCCGGAGGTCAGGGCTCCCTCGATTGAGGCGCTGGTGCAATGGTCCCCACAGATAAGGACTCCCCCGTGACTCTGGAATGCATCTTTTTTCTCGGCGTCCTGATCTGGACTCTGCTCCGGCAGAGCGCGCCTGATCCGGTCAGTATGCAGGTGTTTCCACAATTGAACTTGTTCTCCGAACCACTGTTGAAGTTCGCGAAGAACTGCGCCCTCAAACTGAGTGCCCTGATGGAGGCCCAGCACAGAAACCGAGATTAATGCCTGATCGTCGGGGGCGTAGGTCGGTGCTACATCAGAGAGCGCGCAGACGTTGTTAACGAGGCCACCCGCCTCCCCATTGAGTGCAATGATGGCCTCCTTCAGCGGAGATTGAGGAGCAGAATAGTAGAGCCCCGTAACAGATCGCCATCGCACCGGGTCACTATGAAGCCCCGGCACGATCCTAGCTGCAGATTCCGCATCGGTGGCCACAACAACCCGATTTGCATAAATGGTATTCCCATCGCTGAGGATGACCCGGTTCGCTTCAAGGGAGTCCACGGCGGTGCTGGTTCGGATGACATCTGGAGGTAGCCGGGCTTCAAGCTGCCGGGGAATTTCCTGCATACCTTTGGCGGGAATGGTGGCGTTTCCGGTAGCAAACATCCGGAATGTAAATTCAAACATTCGACTCGAGGTCCTAAGATCCCTCTCAAGGAAGATGCCTCCATAAAACGCTCGGAAGAACCCGTCGATCATCTTCTCGGAGAAGCCATAGCTTCTTAGATAGGATTCCGTTGAGGAGTCTCCTCTGAGAGGATTGCGCCATGGCATGAGTGCCCCCAGTCTCATTTTTCCTACAAGTAATTTATCCCAGAGATTGCCAATGGGCTGGAAGGGGGTTGAGAGTGCATATTGCGGACATCGAAAAACGTCCATCAGGCGGTGGAGGTTGCCGCGTTGGAATACGAGCGCTCCCGGGCGAAAAGGCTTCAGATTGAGAGCTTTGAAATCCAGAAATTTTGCAGTCTGGGGGTAGGCATCGAGCAATACCTGAAATCCACGGTCGAGGATAAATCCATTGTGGATTTTCGAACGAACCCTTCCTCCCAGCTCACTGGAGGACTCGACGAGTAACACGCGGTTGCCCGCTTCATGGAGCCTCACAGCACATGCGAGACCTGCCAAGCCTCCACCCACAATGACAACCTTGCCTGCCTCAATCATGTCCGGCCGCGATCATCACTCGACTGTGATGCCCTCGGCAAGGACGACGTGCTGAAGAGCTTCTTCCATGGTCCGGCGAACTCGTGCGGTGGTCCGGTACAAGAATGCGTGAAGGAGAGCGTCCTCGGGATTCCTGTCTTCGCACTCACTGCTGTACTTTTCGAAAGCCGCAAGGCCCTGTAGAAGTCCTGCCAGATGCTGGGGGCACTCGCACTCTACGGTGGTGGAGACTTTGGCGAGTTGCCCGAGCTGGTCTGGGGTGTATAGGCGGGCGGGAACCGGTCCCGGGTCGATCGGAATCCCCGGCTGGCTCTGTTGAATCATGCACTGACGGAGAAGCTGATCCACGGAGACTGGCGCCTTAAGGAGCTGAACCCCTTGGATGGCCTTCGCCAGGGCAGTAGCAGTGCTGCTCGCTGAAAAATGGTAAAGTAGCACCGTCCTTGGAGCCTTGGTGCGGCGAACCAGTTCCCTCACAGAAGAAATTGTTTCTGGAAAGAGGGTTTCTGCCTCGATCACGACCAGATCGGCTTCGGTCACTCTCGGGGCCTCAAAGGCAGACCTCAGATCTCCAAAAACTTCCCCAAGTTCCAGATCAAATGAAGGATTTGCCGACAGGGTCTCCGCGACGGCGGTTCCCACGACAAGAATCCGTCTCTTGGGCGACGGCGGGGCGGAGGGGAGCTGATCACCAGCGAGGCGTTCCGCGAGTTCCTCGTGGCTCAGGTCTGCGATGCTGCTAATCGAGTGGCCGCGGAGGGTTAGACTCCGCAGGAGAGAGAGGCGTTCGATGTCCTCCCGGCCATAAAGGCGTCGGTTCGACGGAGTTCGATCGGGCACCACGGCTTCGTATCGTGACTCCCACATTCGGATGTTCGATGCGGATAATCCTGTCCTCCGAGCAACAGCCCCGATGCCAAACGTTTGCCGAGATCCATTCTGCATAACTCTCCAAGTTACTCTGGGACTTTTTTTTCTCCACAGAAAATAGACATAAGTGGCAGGAAATTTTTTTTGTTGATAAATAGTTGAAATAAAAAAGTCCTGAAGGTAGTTGTGTTTATGTTTTGACAGGAATGTGTAGCAGCCTGAGCACCCCGCTATCACACTAGCCTTATTCTAGGTTGGCCCAGTCGAGATCAAGTTGGTCGAGGCAGCCAACCTGCGAGGCCGGGTCCGACAATGGGGTCAAAGCGCCGCGCAATGACTATCGAATCAAACCAATGAAAATGTAATGATGAACCTAGAACACACACTACTAGCGAGTTCCGCCACGGGCGGACTATCTGTCACCGAGCTGACCCAATACCTTTTCTGGATTGGGTTCATCGCGATGGCGAGCGGCACAGCCTTCTTCTGGCTATCGAAGAATGACGTTTTGCCGAAATACCGGAGTACGCTTATCGTCTCTGGTCTAATTACCGGCATCGCTGCCTACCACTACTTCACGATGGCCAACGTTTACAAAAGTGGGGAGTTTCCGACCGAATACAGGTATATCGATTGGATAATCACAACCCCTCTGATGCTCATCAAATTCCCCATGCTGTTGGGACTCGGCGCGAAGGGTAAAAAGTGGCTCACGCAGCTCGTGGCGCTAGATCTGATCATGATTGTTACAGCTTACATTGCCGAGGTTTCTGAGGTCGCCTCCGGCACGTGGTGGACATTTTTCCTCGTCGCAGTTGTCGCGTGGGCCGCCATCATTGGCCTGCTCTTCACGGGCATTGGAGGAGCCATCGAAGGTGCTGCCCAGCCTATCGCGAAGGGGCTCCGGCAAATGCGGCTCTTCATCGCCGTAGGGTGGATTATCTACCCAGTCGGATTCCTTCTAGCTCTTGCGGGTGAAGACGGAGGAAGCATTCGGGAGATCGCATACAACGTTGCTGACGTCATCAACAAGGTTGGCTTCGGACTGGTGGCCTACTACGCTGTGAAGACGATGAGCGCAGTTGAGCAAAAAGGAGCTTAGATCTCCTTTGAACTGATATTTGAATTACTGCGACGGTATTGAGTCGGCGGTGAAGACTGTCACCGCCGACTCCTCCGGAACACGCCGCCAAGATCACGCTAGATGTATTTCTTTCCCCCGCTACTCTTGTTTCTCCTGGCCGGCAGTGGGGTCTTCGCCAGCGAGTGGGTGGATACTTGGTGGTTCCTCCCTTTCCTCATTTCGGCGGTGCTAGTCGGCTTGCCGCATGGGGCCGCGGACTGGGGTGTGCTTTGCAGGCTGGTAGCACGGAAGGATCGGGCGCGAAGTATTCGAGGAGTAGGAATTTACAGCGCACTGCTGCTTACCTCCACCTTTCTGGTGTTTGTCACTCCGCCCTTGGGGTTAGCCCTTTTTCTTGTCGTTTCCGCCTGGCATTTCGGGGGCGCTGACGCTCATGATTTCGGGGATCAATTTCAACTCAAGACCCGGCGTGGTCTTCTTTGGCTTACCGCTCTGTCCCGGGGAATGCTGATTGTGACATCTCCATTCGTATTTCGATTTGCTGATATGTTCGGTGCCTGCGAGGCGTGGTGCGCAATGCTCAGTTCTTCGTGGATTCCCTCCGAATACAGTAGCGCCTTCCAATGGCTCATCCTTGGGATCTTTGCTCTTTCAGCCCTTGCCTCTATGTTGGTCATGTTGGCATTGTGGCGAGCTTCAAACTTGCGGGCCGCTGGGTGGCTGGCCCTCGAGACCTCTCTTCTGATCGCGATTTTCGCTTTTCTCCATCCTCTGTTCGCACTAGGAGCTTACTTTCTCTGCTGGCACAGTCTGCGCCACATCTCCCACCTTCGGGAGCTCAGCAATCCAGGGGCAGGACTCGGATGGCTTTACCGGTTATCAGGACCATTTTTCTTTCCGTCTCTCGTGGTGATCGGGATGCTCGCTTGGGGCACTGGGAGCCTCCAGTCTCCTGAGAGGACTGCAATTATTCTTCTTATCTTCTTTGCGATTGTGACACCAGCTCACCAATGGTTGGTCAGTGAGGAAATACAGTCTTCGAGCCCGGCTTGAAAATTTTTCATTTGGAAGATAGCGGAAAGTATCTCTACTCCTGAGACACATCGGTTATGCAGCACAAAAATAACTCACGGCACATTGTCGTTGTGGGCGCCGGACCGGGAGGGTTAACCGCCGCGATGATCCTTGCGCACCGAGGATTTAGAGTCACTGTTGTGGAAAAAGGGCACAGAGTGGGAGGGCGAAATGCGGAGCTTCGAGCGGGAGACTTTTCTTTCGACACCGGCCCGACCTTCCTTCACCAGCGATTTACCCTCGATGAGGTCTTTGCGGAGGCGGGGAGGGACCTCGATGAAGAGTTGGAACTTGTTCTTCTTGACCCTATGACTCGTCTGAGCTGGGGAGGAAAGAGCCTCGAGACCAGTTGTGACCCTGTCAAGATGGCGGAGGAAATTGAACGAAAGTTTCCAGGAGAGAGCAGTGGGTTTCAACGGTTTATGCGGGACCACGAGGCAAAGCTCCGAGTTCTTTTTCCCTGCCTGCAGAAGCCCTACACTCGCGCGCTTGACCTCGTGAGCCCGAAGCTGCTTCGGGCGCTCCCCTATGTCGCGACAGGTGACAGCGTGTTCAAGTTGCTTGAGCGCTATTTTACCGATGAGCGGCTACGATTGGCGTTCACCTTTCAGTCCAAATATCTCGGGATGTCTCCATGGAAATGTCCGGCGCTTTTCAGTATTCTGGCGTATCTGGAGTATCAGTTTGGCGTCTACCATGTGCAGGGAGGTCTTTGCCAGATCTCCGAGAAAATGGCGGAGGTGGCGGCGGCAGACGGGGCGGAAGTGAGACTGGACTCTCCGGTTGAGGAGGTGCTGACGGCGGGACGCACCACCACCGGGGTGCGGCTTTCTTCTGGCGAGGTGATCAAGGCTGATGCGGTCGTGATAAATGCAGATTACGGGGCGGCGGTAACGCAGCTCCTGAACGGCATCGGAGTGTCCGACCGGAGGATGCGGCGGAAGGGGTTTTCATGCTCCACCTTCATGCTCTATCTGGGGCTGGACAAAATCTACGAGGACGAGCCACATCATCATATTCTGTTCGCTGATGACTATCGCCGTAATATTACCGAGGTGCAGGATGAGAAGGATGTCTCGGAGGACATGTCGATCTACGTGCGCAATTCTTCCGTGACGGACCCGCACGTAGCTCCTGCTGGGGGCTCAGGCATCTACGTTCTCGTCCCGACAATCAACTTGCGGCACGGAGTCGACTGGGATGCCACGCAACGGGAATACCGGGACCGCATCCTTCAACGCATAGAAGAGCGCACCGGAATGAAGGATCTGAGGGACCACATCGTGGAAGAGCGCCTGGTCTCACCACGGCACTGGAAGGATGACTATTCCGTCTACCTTGGTGCGACATTCAACTTGAAGCATACCCTGAATCAGCTGCTTTATCTGCGTCCGCACAACCGCTACAGAAACTTCAAGAACCTGTATTTGGTGGGAGGTGGAACACACCCCGGATCGGGACTTCCCACGATCTATGAGTCGGGCAGGATCAGCTCGAATCTTGTGTGTGAGCAGTTCGGACAGAAATTCCCCCAGATTGATTTCGCGACCCCTCTTCTTAATCCCGGATAGGAAGCGCAGTAGGCGGTAGCCACCCAGGCGGATCTACTAATGGGTTCAATGCCTCGGAGGGCGAAGGTTCCGCTGAGCAGCAGCCGGTGCGCGGGGCCAAGTGGCGCGCCCGAGAGGAGTCGAACCCCTAACCTCCTGATCCGTAGTCAGGCGCTCTATCCAATTGAGCTACGGGCGCACATGCCAGTAATGGCGAGGGCGGAAGGTAGGGAATTGCAGGATTGTGTCAAGTGGGGTTGCCCATCAACAGGACCTCCCTGCGTATCTTCATAGTGGGCCTGTGCCCCTTTTACAGGGCTGATCCCTTCAACCCCGGGATGCGCGATATTTCCCTTGATTTTTAGGGTTCTACCCCTAGGTTCAGCCCCCCCTGAGCCGAGAGTTCGGGGGAATGTGACGGCTGTTGGAGCCCCATTGCCGTCGCAGAATGGGGCAAATGTCGGAAGGCAAATCAACCAACAACCAACCTTAACAACAGAAAATGAGTAACGAAGCCGTCGCGGGTGCGACGTTTAATGCTGAGCTGGACGCACTGATCGATTCCAAGTTCCGCGAATTTAAAGAAGGTTCCATCGTCAATGGAACGATCCTCGATATCCGCCCACAGGTAGTGATTGTCGATGTCGGGTATAAGTCAGAGGGGGTGATCCCTGCCTCTGAGTTTGAAGATGATGAGATCGAGGAAGGGGACGAGGTAGAGGTTCTCCTCGAGCGCCTCGAAAATGATGAGGGCATGATTGTCCTGTCCAAGGAAAAGGCAGCGCACAAGCAGAACTGGGACAAGATCGTCAAAGTATTTGAAGACGGGGGACTGGTTAAAGGGAAGGTCAAGAGCATGGTCAAGGGAGGCCTCATGGTGAACGTCGGCGTCGAGGCTTTCCTGCCTGGCTCGCAGGTAGACATCATTCCTCCAAAAGATCTGAATGAATTTGTCGGCAAGATTTACGAGTTCAAGATCGTGAAGGTCAATGATGAGCGGCAAAATATCGTATTAAGCCGCCGCGAGGTGATTGAGGACGAACGATCGGAGCGGCGGCAGCGGTTCCTGCAGACCGTCAAGGTCGGAGACAAGGTTACTGGGCAGGTCAAGAATCTCACCGACTTCGGTGCTTTTGTGGACCTTGAGGGGATGGATGGTCTCCTGCACATTACGGATATGAGCTGGGGCCGAATCAATCACCCGAGTGAAATGCTGAGAATCAGTCAGGAAATCGACGTCCAGATTCTGGATGTGGACCGCGAGAAGGAGAGGGTGTCGCTCGGACTGAAACAGATGACCGACAACCCATGGGAGGACATTGAGGCGAAATTCCCAATGGGATCCAATGTGAAAGGTCGGATCACCAAGCTACTGCCTTACGGGGCCTTTGTGGAACTGCAGCGTGGTGTTGAGGGCCTTGTGCACGTGTCTGAGCTTTCATGGGTCAAGCGGATCACTCGGCCGAGTGACGTGCTTGAACTGGATCAGGAGATTGAGGCGGTTGTGCTTGGAATCAGCATCGAAGAGCAGAAAATCTCTCTCGGGGTCCGTCAGTTGGAGCCCAATCCATGGGATGAGATCGAGGGCCGTTACCCGATTGGCACCAAGATCAACGGCGCGGTTCGCAACCTCACTGCCTACGGGGCTTTCGTGGGGCTCGAGGAAGGTATCGACGGCATGATCCACGTCTCCGACCTCAGTTGGACGCGTAAAATTAACCACCCCAGCGAGATTCTCAAGAAGAGCGAAGAGGTGGAAGCCATCGTTCTTGCCATCGACAAGGAGAACCAGCGCGTTTCACTGGGAATCAAGCAGCTCGATACTGATCCGTGGTCCGATATTGATACGAAGTTCAAGGTCGGAGACATAGCCAAGGGAACTGTGGCCAAGATCGCCAGCTTTGGTGCATTCGTCAGCCTCAATGGAGATATCGATGGCCTGATTCACATATCGCAGTTGAGTGAAGAGCACGTCGAGCGTGTGAAGGATATTCTCAATGTTGCCGATGAGGTGGAAGCCCGAGTGATCAAGGTCGACAAGATCGAGCGTCGGATTGGACTGTCTATCAAGGCGGTTGAATACAGCGCAGAGCAGCTTCAGAAGGAATCCCAGAGCTTCGAGACGTTACGCCCATCCAGCGACCTCGTAGGCTTGGAGCAGGCCTTCAACCTGGCGGCAGCCACGGGTGCTCCATCAGAGGAAGAATGGAGTCCGAGCGGGGCCACAGAATCCGACTCCGGCGAGGAAGAAGAAAAGTCCGAGTAAACTTTTCCAAGCTCAGAAATTTAACGCTCCGGGGTGGTCGACGCCGCCTCGGGGCGTTTTTACATACAGGAACCCACCATCGATGCGTGGCTTTTCTGCAGAGCGATGCTGCGCAGGTCTTCTGCAGCTACCGGGACTGCCCCGTGTTTTCTGCAAGTGCTCTGCAGCGAGAAGAGAGATTCTACTCTTCGCTTTCTGCCTTGGGCTTCTTTGCCCGACGCACGGCGCCGAAGCGCTTCTGAAACTTGTCGATACGTCCCTCTGTGTCAACGAACTGCTTCTGACCGGTGAAGAACGGATGAGAGTCAGCGGTGACGCCGATTGAAATGACAAAATGATCCACTCCGTCAACCTGCTCCACACGATCGGACTTGGCAGTAGAGCGTGTAACAAACTGCTTACCGGTGCTCATGTCCTGGAAGATGACCGGATTGTATTCTGGGTGGAGATCCGCTTTCATGAAATGACGCCCTGAGTGGCGGGCGGGGAGAATGCGTGATCTCATGCAGGTGTCAAGAAATTGAGCCCATTACGGGCTGTTTTGTTTGGGTTTCAAGATAAGGAGGCGGGGTCCCGCCCCTGACTCTGTAGACCTAACCAGAATAGTATCCCCTCCGCCGGTGAGGTCGAAAACAATGCTTTCTGAGCCCTGAAAAACGGCAGGAGGCAGGAGGATGTCGAATGAAGCGCCAGAAGGAGCTCCCTTTACTGCGCCGATGGTTTTTCCGCCAGATTGAACCCGTATGGTGCTTCTTGTCCCTCCGCGGGCTTGGGTGGTCACTCGCAGGACGACCCGCTGATTTTCCGCGATCGAGGGCGGTGAACCAAAACGGCGGAATTGGAGCCGTAGGCTGCCGCCGCTGCTGGGCTGCGAATTGATGGGGTAATATCCAAGCTCTCTCGCTTTGGATGTCGTGATTTTCTTTGATCGATACTCTTCCCAGGTCAGGGGAGCGTGGTAAATAATTCCTTCTGCGGTATCTTGGGCGCGCAATCCCCGGGTATATTCGAGGTCAGCATTGGAAAGAGCACCCAGCTCCACTTGGAACTCACGCCCCTTGCGATCCTTGAGATAGAGAGTTTTCTGATTCGACCATTGGTATTCTGCCGTGAATGTTCTTCCATCGGTGTAGTGCCATACGCGGGTTTGGCCTGCTTCAACCGATGGCCCTCCCGTAAGAAGAGCCAGAGCGAATGAGGCTTTCAGGAAAATACCCATCTTTTGCGAGTCTCTCATCAATAGAGAGCTGCTCGAGCGGAAGTAACAACGTCCATGAAGTTATTTGCCCAGTTATAGACGAAGTGCCGCCATGTCAGTTCCGGAGAGGCAAGGCAAAGCAGGCCTGAGAGTAGTAGCACATTTGAGAGGTAAATCAGGGAGAGGGAAAAAAATGTTCCGTTTTCCTTCAGGTCAGGCTGGTCACGCGGAATGATCCAAAGGGTCCACAGGAGGTGAAAACTCCATGTGGCTCCAATCAGACCATAAAGGAATTTTTCCTGATGAGGAAATGCAAAGACCAGACCGAGACCGGCCATGAGGAGAAAGGCGACCACCGACCAGAAAGGGATGAAGTAGGGCGAAAGGGCGATCAGGATATTAGACTTGTTTGTCACGATATGTCCTCCATCGAGTCCAACGCGAAATCCGCTGACTCGTCCAAGGCACAGGTAGACAAAGACGACGTGGGTTAGTTCATGGCCCAGCACGTAGAAATAGAGAAAAACTGGTTGAAGGAGCTTCGTGAAAAACCAGCCCAAATAGAGGAGGAAGCCTACGGTGAAGTAGAGAAATGCGTTACTACGCCAGAATTGGAGCCAGAAAGAAGTTTCGCTGCCGGCCTCTCCCGAAACATGGAGATGGGGGTTGAGTATTGTGACAGTGGTAATGAAGCAGAGGGGCAGAAGAGCTAGCCCGGCCAGAATACGAAGGGCTCTTGTCGCCCAGCCGAGCTCGCTCTCATTATAGTGAGACTCGGCGATGGCAGATTTTACAGAGGTGAGTCCACGCCGGCGCCACGAGCGCTGGTTGGCCCGATGTCTTGCTCTTCGATCTGCCTCCCGGAGTGCGTCCCTGAGCGAGGGATGGTTCGCCTTCCGGTTTTCAGCGGCCCGTCTGAGATGGAGTTGTTTTCGGCGTCTTGCCACGCTGGTGGTGAGATAGTAGATATTTTGTAAAAGTTAAAGAATATTGGGCGGGGGCTGGTGTGTTTGCCGACAGAGGAACCCGGAGGAGGGCGTTATATCATGGCCGGGAGAGGGTAACGGCAGTGTTCCACCAGAGCGCGGCATCTGAGATTTGATTGACGCAGGGGTTTGGGTGAGTAGGCCTGATGGGAAACCCAATCCTCATTCTCATGCCTGCCCGCCTGTCCTTTTGCCTTCGACCGTTGGGAGTTATTCTCTTCGGAGTCCTTTCCGGACTTGCTCCGGCCCAGGTCCTTATCACGACGTCTCTCTCGCTGTCGGAAGAACCCGCAGCCAATGTTCTCAATGTCACCCTCTCTGCTTTTGGCATTGAGGACGAAGAGAGCAGTGATCTCTCCGGGGCGGTGGAGGCGACTATCGAAATTAATCCCGGGGCGGACCAGGTTTCGAGGCTAACTATCAACTCGGCAAATCTTACGGCAACGGATATGAGCTTCTCTCTGGCAATTGGTGAGATCAGCGTGGCAGAGGTTAGCCTTAACGGAATCGAGGCCACGATCGCTACCTCACAGGTGGGTTGGGTAGACCCAGCAACCGGGCAGTTCGATGCCGGTGAACACGAAGTAACCTTGAGTGAGGGAGTTATCACGGGGACGTCTGTTGTTGGTGAGGTCAACGAAAACTTTTCCGAGAGCCCGGTTTCCGGAACTGGCTCGGGGACAGGGGAGGTGGCGCTTTCCCGTATGGCCATCAAGGGTAATACGATAACCTACAGAGTCGTGGTGGTTTTGCCGGTTGAGTTCAGTAATCCGCTTCAGGAGGGAGTGGATGTGAGAGTGGACTCAACAGTTCAATTTGAGGGTGTGATAGAGGTTCCGTTGGATCCTTTTGCAGCTTGGGCGGAACTGCAGGGTATTCCGGATGCCCCTTTCGCAGGAGATCACGATGATGATGGAGTTCCCAACGGACTCCTCTGGGCTCTGGGATATGATGCAGATGCTCGACCTACGCTCTTTGCCCCTGATCCTCTGATCCCGGGGCAGGTAGACATTATCGTAGAGCACGGGCCAGCAGGAATTCGGGCGCCCATTCTCGTAGAGGGAAATTTCAATCAGGCAGGATGGACTACGCTGGATCCCTTTCTCCTCCTCGGGTTTGAGAACCCTGTTCCGGTTGGGGAAATTCTGCCCACAGTGGTCCTTTTGTCCGGAGACCAGAATGTTATTCGGCTCCGGGTAGAGAAGCCATGATCTGACGGGATAGAATCAACGACCAGACTTTTACCAACTTCAGGCCCTCCCGGCGTAACTCCCATCCTCGGTATTAATTTTGAGGACATCATCGGGTTTAACGAAAAGTGGAACCTGCACCGTAGCTCCAGTTTCAAGGGTGGCGGGTTTGGTGGGGTTGTTAGCGGTGTCACCCTTTATGCCCTCTGAGGATTCCGTCACTTTCAACTCAACAGTGGCAGGCAGGCTTACGCTCACAGCGTTTGCCTCGATAAAGAGGATTTCGACCTCCTGGCCTTCCTTGAGAAAGCTTCGGCAGTCCGAAACAAGGCTCTCGTCGAGGGTGATTGTTTCATAGGTCTCCAAGTCCATGAAGTGCGCCCCCGATGGGTCGGAATATGAGAACTCCAGCTTCTGACGCTGGGTTTCTACGATGTCGACCTTTTCGGAAGAGGCAAAGCGGATGGTTTTCTTATTTCCGGAATTGAAGGAGCGGATGGTCGCTGCAATGAGGGCGTTGCCCTTGCCAGGAGTTCTGTGCTCGATGTGAAGTACGACGCCCATGTCTCCTTCGTAGCGGATGCACTGGCCCTTGTTCAATTTGGTCGCGACGACTGCCATTGTTGAAATTGGTGGATTGAAAGCCGGTCCAATAAGGATCGAGTGCGGGGTTTACCCTTCCCTGAGCGAGAGAGCACGAAGAATCTTCGAGATTTTCGGATCAAAAAACCTGATGTCCTAGTTTTCTGCCAAAATCTTACTGCCGGATTTTGGTGGATCATTAGAATGACTTTCAGACAGCCACAGCGAGATCTGTGCTGCCCTAGCGGTAGTCAGCACCCTCAGCGCTCGCCTTGCATGATTTGATGAAGGCCAGGAGTTCGCCTTTCATGCGGGCCGTTACCGCAGGAGAATCGGTGGCAATGTTTTGCGTCTCCGAGGGGTCGGCCTCGAGGTCATAAAGTTCAAATTCTCTTACAGGTGCCGTGCCATTATCTGAGCGACGACGGCTGAGGCCTCCAACATTATGGACGAGCTTATAGCGGTCGTCGACGAGGGTGCGATCCTTGCCGAAGCGAAAGCCGATGGAGTGATTCCGCTGGCTCT
>DIHT01000013.1:0-4077 GCA_002420305.1 Akkermansiaceae bacterium UBA5689
TCTCATGTTCCCAAGAGAATCCATTCCGATGCAGAGATGGGGCAGGAGGGTCTCGGGCAGAGTTTCGCTGAGGGTGTGATCGATCGTGGGACCGCTCGGTGGGACCCCATCACTTCCGCGATATCCTCCCAGTGCTCCAAAAAAGGCGCTGTGCGAGGGGCTGGTATGCAATCCGTGCAGCCCATTGATGATATGCAGGCGCTCCTTGTAGGGCTCCAGCGCCTCGATGGGCTCTGGCAATATAGCCTTGGCCAAGGAACCACTGTGTTTCATGCCTGCCGGAATACAGGTCATCGGATCAAACCCTTGGTTCTGAAGAAAGAAGATCACTCTTTTCGGGCTCCCCTTGCCTCCACCAGCCTGCGCAAGGCCGGGGAAGAGCGGGGCCCCAGCAGCTGCTGCGGCCATTCCCTTCAGTAGTGATCTTCGGTCGAGCATGGTTATCCAAGCAAATCGGGTATATTTTACCCTACGTCGACCCTTTCGTCGAATCTTTCAGGGATCTCCCCAACAGGCTGCTTCGACACCGGGAATCCTATCCGAAAAGGGCCTTTTACCGTTGTTAAATCGGGGAATCACTACTCTGCTGCTTGCGTGGGGCTCCGCACGCCGTAAGCTATTTTGTGCGTTATTTCCTCCCCCTACTCCTGACGATTCCTCTACTTCCCTGCCAAGCGGAGACGATTACCTTCGATGAGGACAATACCATCATCAACATGGGAAACTCGGGGGCTTCCCACTACCGGATCAACGGCTTCAACGACCCGGTCCTCGCCCTCCACTCAGGAGTAGCCTACACCGTCAATCGCACCAGTGGCGGGCACCCTCTCGTTTTCGCCTTCAACGATACCGCCTTTCCGAGCGCGGTTGCCTACTCAGGGAACCTCGAAGCAGGAACCGCCTTTCGCCAGTCCAGCGTCCTGCGAAGTGGAGATCCCGGATGGCTCTTCCGAGTCGCCCCGAATGCTTCGGGACAATTCACGTTCCCGGCCGATTTGGAAGGGAAGGATGTGTTCTACTATTGCGAAATCTCCGGCCACCCGGGAATGATCGGCAAGGTCACCATCGAACCATCCGTAGCGGAGCCAACGGTGACTCCTGCCATCAGATCCCTTTCCCTGAGCGGCACTACCCTGAACCTGAGCATCACGGGGGATCCCAACGCAAGTTTCGCGGTGAAGAGCACGGCCACCCTGAGTGCGGGAGAGTTTCCCACCCTCGAAACGACCAGCCCAGCTGTGGTCACGACCGACAGTAACGGCAATGCAACTGTGACCCTGCAGATCGCGTCCCGGCCCTCCCTGTTCCTCAGGGTCGAGCAACTGCCGTGACCTTGCCGCCGCGAGGGAACCGGCAATCGCAGGAGCTATTCGGACACTGGGGCACCCATCCGGAAGAATGCTGTTGCAGCGGAAGGGGCAAGGTCAAAGATCTCCTCTCCATCGTCACCAAGCTGAAGAAATCCGAAGCGCTGCCAGCCCTGAAAATCGGTCGAGGTGGCGAAGGGGTAGGCCATGCCCGGTTCTCCCCGGAAGGAAAAGCGTAGACGACCCCCACCCTGTGAGTGGAGCTCCAGTGAATGCTCCGCAAAGTCAGGGGGAGCCACCCAGCCTTCGTAGGTGTTCGAATCGATCGCCCCGGCGGGGTCGGTCCGCGCGAAGGTAGCGGTCGACGCTGCTTCACTCGTCGACCATTCGAGAGTATAGGACTGATTATTGTAGGTGTAGACGAGGGAGTGCCCACTCTCCCCCTGCGCTTCGTAGCTGATGATTTCGGCGCCCCGCAACGGGGTGGTTGCCGGACGAACACCCCTGGTGCTGGGTTGGGGTTCAATCTGCCCGCCTGCCACCGTCACCACTCCCCGCATGCCTCCATTGATATAGGGATAACTTAAGGACGCATGGTAGTGATAATCGGGACCGAAGTGACCATTGGACTCATCGAGCCCGACCACTTCTGAACCATCAGGCTCTCGCAGTCCGTAGATCGGATATCCATCGAGCGCGTAGGCAATTGGAGCCGCCTCTCCCACCACCTCCTGCAGGTGCAGGGGAGCGGCGTGATAATGATAGTCATCGGCCCGACCCGCATGCCCTCCCCAGTTATCGAGTTCCCCGATCAGGAAGGCATCCTCGCCCCGGTTGTTGAGGGCATTAAAGATCGGCACTCCATTTACTGCCAGCGCGATCGCCCCACGAAAGAGATTGTCACTGGTTGAAATGGGTGTGTCCGAGAGCTGGGGGCTGAGGGGAATCTGCCAGGCATTGTCACCAAAGTAATTCTGCGGAATGCCCACCTGCTGCTGCCAGTTCGTGATTCCAGCCATCAAGCCATGGTCAGGCATGCCGTCGCACTCGACGTAAAGCCAGCTCTCATCCCAGCGGACCCTCACTTTTGGAAAGAAGGGGGTGAATGCCTCCGCCCGCTCGGCAACCTCTGCCTCATTCTCAGGACCCGCTCCCAAGTCTGTGGGAATACTCAGGCCAACTGAGGCAACCAGCACCCCGGACTCGTCGTGAGGGCGGTGCCACTCATGGGCCGGCAGACCCGTCTGTAGAGCGAGAACATACCCGCAGGCTAAGCTCGAACGAAAAACGGAATGACGTAATCTTGATATCATCTCTGGAGACCCCGGGGGCTCGTTGGCTCCCCGGAACAAAATCAGGAATACCATGGACGAGGGAGGAAGAGGCGAAAAATCTCCTTCTCCTCCAAGCTCCTTACTTCTCACCAACATCTGGCTTTTCGCCGGCGGGGTCAATTTCAGCGGAGGCCTCTTGATAGACCGTGAGGAGATCGAAGGCCTTTAGCGCCTCCGGAGTATTGAAGAGTTTCATTTCCGGCTCCTCAAAGGCCTCGATGCGTCGCTCCTTGAAATCGTTCTTGCAGACGATCCCATCGTCTCAAGGGGAGGAGATCGGGAACACCCCAAATCCTTCAAGCCCTTCCTGTTTCAGCTCCATCGGCTTCAGTTGGTCCATCCCCACGGAAAAGTTCTGCTTTCTGTTCCTCACTCAGGCGAGGACATGAAGGGCGCTGTTCAGGATAGCCCACGAGCCATGGTCAATCAGGAACTCCTTCCCGTCAGGTCCGCGGTCGAGGTAGCTGCGGGTATGATCCACCCGATTGATAACCCCCCAACGACCATCGCTATCCTCTCCTGACCATCGCCCCACAAATTGTTTCTCCTCTTCACTGAGGGAGCTTCCCAGCAGTTTACGGAAATCGGAAAAATTCTGCGGTCGAGGCCGTTCTGCGTCGACATCCTCGCCGAAGGATCCCGGCTCCCCGGGCACCACCTCCGCATCTGCTTTCACCGTCTCTATCTCAGCGGCACTCACCTTGCCCTCGCTGGATGACTCCTCGTACTCCTCCCGGTCCCCGCACCCGGAAAAACAAAGGACCAGAACGCTGGGCGCAGAACATCCAAAGCCCCCGCAAATGTGTGTTTTCATACTGAAAATTAGAAGATTACGGTCCGTCTTGTTGTTGGTTTCTGTGGATGCCCCAACAAGCGAAAAACCCATCTTCTTCAGCAGTTGGCAGGCTCTTGCTCGCAATTAAATCGATTTGTGATCGGCTTTGCCGCCAGATTTTTCATAGCATCACGATCTTATCCGGTTTAATAAGGAGTTAGGATTTTTATCATGGCCTTTACACCCAGCAAGGATCACAAGCGCCGCGAGCGCGAGCAGAAGAAATTGGAAAAGCGTATGGCTCGTGATGCGGCCAAAGCCGAGAAGCGTAATGCCGAGATTGACGCCCAGGAGGCAGCTGAAGAGGCTGCCGAAAAGGCTGAAAAGGAAACTGCCGAGAAGGCCGCCGAGGAAGAGCGCAAGGCCAAAGAGGAAGCCGAATTCGAGGCCGAGCTTGAGGCCGAGCGCAAGGCCCTCGAATCGGGTGAGAACTAGTAGGGTTCTCACCCCGCACTAGAAAAGCGGGTAGCCTCCAACAATATCATCCGGCAATTAAGCCGCGCAACGGATTGGAATGACGCGCAGGTGCTGCGGGGGAATTGAACTCCTCATCCTGTTCAAACGTCGAAGCAGCTCGCCGTTTCCGGATCTTTTTGTCGAG
>DIHT01000013.1:4452-5887 GCA_002420305.1 Akkermansiaceae bacterium UBA5689
TTTTCGGAGGCCTCGATCCGGCAGTCATGACACGGTTCCATCACACCACAGTCTTCTGGCAACTTCTACCAAAGGGTTCTTCTGCCCGCACCCCAAGGTCGAACTCCTTTATCGAGAGCTAGTCTGGAGAACTTCTACCGGTCAGGCGAGAAGCCCCTTCAAGGGCCCCGTGCTGTCCGCGAATTTCTGCATGCCCGTTCCCATGAGCTGCGCCTGCGAGAGCCACAGGTTGGCAAGCGGGGTTTTCTCCGAACAGTTGAGAACGCGACCGGTCTTAATCTTACCGTTCGCAGAACCCGCTACGATAATGGGCAGTTCATCCATGGTGTGGTCCTTTCCATCTCCAAGTCCCGATCCGAGAGTGATCATGGAATGATCCAGAAGCGTGCCTTCGCCTTCCTGAATTGCGTCCAGCTGTTCAAGAACTTCAGCGAAGAGCTCTACATAGAACCGGTCCACCTGCACCAGAGCCCTCTTTACGTCGTCTCTTCCCTGAGAGTGCGTGAGCCCATGATGCGACTTCGTGAAATTCAATTCATGGAAGCGCTGTGGCGTCCCCCACCGTTCCGGTGCAAGCATGAAGGTAGCGACATGGGTGAGGTCTCCTTGAAAGGCCAAAACGAGCAATTTACCCATCATCCGGATATACTCTCCCCGTGTCATGGGCACTTCATCGGGCTCCTTCATATCCGCACGCTCATACATGGCGTAGTGCTTGGTGAGCTTCTCGATCTGCTTCTCCACCTCTCTGACAGACGTGAAGTACTCATCCATCTTGTCCTTGTCATGACGACCCAAGGTCCTCTCAAAATTAGCCGCATCCTCCAGGATAAGATCGGTGATATCCTTTTCCGATTTTCCTGTCCTGAACAGGCGTCGGTAGACCTTTCGTGGGTCCTTCATCGAGGTTGCCACATGCTCCGGACCATACCACGAGATGTTATCCAGATAGATGGACTCTCTGAGATCCTTGAACGTATTACAGTTCAACTCGAGGGACCGTATGGGTGTCCGATGACTGACCTTGTCCGCAATCAGATGATCGAGGGTCCGGTCCATTGGATAAGGCGATTTGAGTTCGCCATACGGGTTAGCGGAGGAAAGATAGCAGGAACTGCATTGATTATGCACGTCGATCCCCCTCACGTTCACCCGATACAGTCCGGTGATCAGCGTGATTTTGTCGGCGACACTCTGCAGCGGCTTCAAGGTGGGCATTGACAGAAAATCGTCGCTATCCTCACCCGGGAAAAAATGATCTCTCACAAACCCCATGGGCGAGTAAAAGGAGGCGAACCGCAAGGAAGGCTCCTTCATCTTCCGGGTTGAAGGCTCTTCCGCATGCATCTCCAGCCAAGGCAGAGCCATCACACTGCCGCCTGTTCCTAACAAGAACTTCCGTCTATCCATTTGTTTCATCGTTGTCTCCTTTGGC
>DIHT01000182.1 GCA_002420305.1 Akkermansiaceae bacterium UBA5689
TTCTTGACCCTGAACTGGATAAGGAAGAGATCGTGGGTGCCCTCGACGAGATCGCGGTGGCGGTCCAGAAGAAGATGGGTGCAGGGAAGACGCCTGGAGATCTTCCGCCGGCGGAGGCGATGAAGGCTCTGATCCTTGTCCTGAAGGAGGAATTCCTACTTTCCGGAGATACTGTGACCTACCAGCATCCGGATAACAGCTCGGTGCATCGGGTTCTCCGGCGGAAGAAGGGTTTGCCGATCCTGCTCTCGGAGATCGCGGTAGCGGTGGCCCGTCGGCTTCAAATGCCGGTGGTAGGTTTGGGAATCCCAGGGCGCTACATGATCAAATACGATGGAGGTCGTGCGCCCGCTGGGGAGCCTAAGGGTGACATTATCATTAATCCGTTCGAGCAGTGGCGGGAAATGACGCTCAGGGATCTTGTCTTTTCCGTTCCGGGCTTCGACGCGGACGAGCATTTGCAGGAGTCTCCTGTGCGTCTCAAGATCCTTCGAATCATGCGAAACATGGAAAGCCATGCCCAGATAACCGGTCGCAGGGACCTGCAGGGGGAGATTCGGGCATGTTACACGTTGCTGGCAGGGCCGGGAGCGCCCCGGTTCCGCTAGGCGAAAGATGGTCTGTTGAGGTTACGGGGTGCCTTTGCCTTGCCATGGCATTTCGTGGAGGGGACACTTTCAACATGAAACCCCATCGATTGCTCTTACTGAGTTTCCCGTTCCTGATGGGTTCGGGGGGGCTCGTGGTTGGTGACGATCGGGCGGATGAGAGTTGGTGGTCTCTGCAGCCGGTGCCCCGGCCAGAGGTCCCGGCCGTAAAGAACGCCGGATGGGTTCGTAATCCTATCGATGCCTTCGTGCTTTCGAAATTGGAAAGAATGGGTCTGAATCCGACACCGGAAGCTGGCGAAGGGATTATTGAGCGGCGCCTGCACTTTGGTCTCACCGGATTACCCCCTGTGCCGGGTGTGACTGCGGGTGTGGATGCTCTTCTTGCGTCTCCGCATTACGGAGAGCGCTGGGCACGGCACTGGTTGGATGTGGCGCGCTATGGAGAGAGTAACGGATTTGAATATGACCAGCTGCGCCCCAACGCGTGGACGTATCGGGACTGGGTCATCGATGCCTTTAATGAGGATATGCCCTATGATCAGTTCGTGAAGTGGCAGATTGCCGGGGACGTGCTGGCGCCGGATCACCCCGGGGCGATCGCTGCGACTGGGTTTCTCGTCTGCGGGGCCTTCGATGGTCTCAAGCCCAACGGGGACAAGCAGCGCAGGATCATGCGGGAAGATGAAATGGAAGATATCGTGGGAACGGTAGCCCAGAGCTTCCTGGGATTGACGGTGCATTGCGCCCGTTGTCATGACCATAAGTTTGATCCTATCGCGCAGAAGGAATACTTCCAGATGGCCTCTGCGCTCGCGGGAGTGCACCGGGGAGACCGCAGTGTCCCGGCTGGTCTGGGGGTAGCCGAGAAGAGGAAGAAGATCGAGGAGTTGACGAGAAAGCTTGCGGAGGCGGATGGAGTGGTGCGTGAACGCCTGCTTGCCAGGATGGAGAACGACGGCCGGAATAAGAATCGGAGTGGATTGCCGCAGCCGGTCTCGCGGTGGTCTTTTGACAAAGACCTGCGCGACGAAATAGGGAGTCTGCACGGACAGGCTCGAGGAACCGCCCGGGTCGAAGGTGGGGCCCTGGTTCTGGATGGGAAGACCGGGTTTGTTCTGACTGCTCCCCTGACCAAGGCGATCAAGTCCCGGACTCTTGAGGCGTGGGTTCAGCTTGGTAGCCTCGACCAGAGAGGTGGAGGGGTTATTGGATTACAAGGGGTCTCCGGGGAGCCATTTGATGCCATTGTGTATGCGGAGAAGGAATCCAGACGCTGGATGTCGGGAAGTTCCGGGCATCGGCGGACCGCCAGTTTTGGTGGAGAGGAAGAAAAGGAGGCGAAGTCACAGTTCGTGCACCTTGCGATTGTCTACCATGAGGATGGAACAATTGTGGGTTACCGGAATGGGCGGCCTAACGGGAAAAGTTATAAGACCGGATTTATGATTTACGGGGCTGGGGAACACCAAGTCATCCTCGGGATGCGTCACGGGACTACGCCCGACAGTAAGCGTATGCTGTCCGGGCGGATCGACCGGGCCCAGCTCTATGACCGGGCCCTTACCGCTGAGCAGGTTGCGCTGTCCGCCGATGTGAAAGTCGTCACGGAAGATGCCTTGATCGCAGCTCTCAGCGATGAGCAGAAGGTGACCCGCACCAAGTGGAAGGTCGAGATTGCCAGCCTGAATGCAGAGGTTAGCAAGCAGGGGCAGAAGAAAGTCTACGCGGTCACGCCCCGGGGAGCCCCGGTGCGGCATCTGCTGGTGCGTGGAAGCCCGTTCGAAAAGGGCGAAGAAGTTGCCGCGGGGGGAGTGGCTTCGGTGCGTAACGGACTCTCCTCCCAGTTCGGGCTGAAGTCCAATGCTCCGGAAGGGGAGCGCCGTCGGAAACTCGCAGAGTGGGTGGCTCATCATGACAATCCTCTTCTCGCCCGGGTGATGGTGAACAGGATCTGGCATTATCATTTTGGTCAGGGTCTGGTGAAGACTCCCAACGATCTCGGGTTTAGTGGAGGCAAGCCCTCGCACCCTGAGCTTCTTGACTGGCTGGCTGCCGAATTTCGCTCGCGGAAGTGGAGCGTGAAAGAAATGCACAAGCTCATCGTTTCCTCGGCCACCTACCGGCAGGGCTCGCGGGCGAATTCCGAGGCGCAGGCCATTGATGCCGGGAATGTCTACCTCTGGCGACGAGCTCCCATGCGATTGGAGGCAGAATCGATCCGGGATTCCATTCTGGCGGTCTCCGGGGCGCTCAATCCGCTGGCAGGGGGTCCCGGCTACCGTGATTTCAAGATGTATAATCACAAGGGGTCATGGGTCTACGACCCGATCGATCCAGAGGGCCCCGAGTTCAATCGGAGGAGTATCTATCGAACCTGGGCCCGGGGAAATGTGCACCCACTTCTCTCGCCGCTGGATTGCCCGGACCCCTCCGCCGCAGCACCGGTCCGGAGCGTGACGACTACCCCGTTGGGGGCTCTCTCTCTCATGAATACCTCCTTCGTGCTCCGGATGTCCGAGGAAATGGCTAAGCGACTCGAAGCCATGCCGGGAGACAAGGCTCGGCAGATCGAGCATGCTGTTAAACTGGCCTTTGGTCGTCCAGCGACTACGCAGGATCTCAACCTTGGTCTCAGCTTTGTGAAGGAGAATGGCTTGGCAGCATTCTGCCGGGTCCTCTTCAACGCTAACGAATTTCTTTACCTGAACTGATCGGCCCTTTTTCTGTCATGAGTCTTTCCCAGAACAGCCAACTACCCGGTAGATTGCCAAGCCGCCGGGACTTTTTCAACTGGACCCAGCGGGGTCTCACCGGGGCGGCCCTTTCTTCGCTGCTCATTCGTGAGGGTTACGCCTCGCAGCCGGTGGAATCTCATTACGCCCCCAAGGCCAAGCGGGTGATTCATATCTGCCTGTGTGGGGGCTTCAGTCAGGTGGACACCTTCGACTACAAGCCCCGCCTGCAGGAATTGCATGGAAAGTCGCTTCAGGCCGACGAGAAGCCGGACGTCTTCTTTGGAAAAGTGGGCCTCCTGCGCAAGAGCGACTGGGAATTCAAGCAGCGGGGTAAGAGCGGGCTCTGGATCTCCGACCTCTTTCCCCATATCGCCACCGTGGCGGATGAGTTGACGATTATCAACTCGATGGTGGCTGAGTCCTCCAGCCATACCCCCGCTACCTTCCAGGAGAGCAGTGGCTTCCGCCTGAACGGCTTTCCAGTGATGGGATCGTGGGTGTCCTACGGGTTGGGGAATCAGACCGATGATCTCCCTACGTATGTGGTTCTTCCTGATGCGCGGGGCATGCCTGCGGGTTCTACCAGTAACTGGACCAATGGGTTCCTTCCTGCCGTGCACCAGGGTGTGCCCTTCCGCACCAAGGGGGAAGGCGAGGCCATCACGAATCTTTTTCCAGCTCGTAAGATTGGGAAGAAAGTCGATCAGGCGAGCCGGATTCTTCTCGAGAAGATGAATGAGGCACATATGAGGGAGCATGGTGCTGAGGACGCCTTCTCCGCGCGGATGGCCAGCTATGAACTGGCCGCGAATATGCAGCTCGCGGTCCCTGAGGTGACCGGCACCGACAAGGAAACTGAGGCCACCCGGGAGATGTATGGCTTTAACAAGGACGAGACCCGGGACTTCGGGCGCAGCTGCCTGCTCGCCCGGCGGATGCTGGAGCGCGGCGTGCGGCATGTGCAGCTCTTTTCTGGAGGGTCCTTCGGTTCTCCCCGGATCAACTGGGATGGTCATGAGGACATGCGCCGCAATCACGGACGGGAGGCAGGTCGCATCGATCAGCCGGTAGCTGCCCTGATCAAGGATCTGCGCCAGCGAGGCATGCTGGATGATACTCTCGTGCTTTTTACCTCCGAGTTTGGACGGACGCCCTTCACTCAGTCGGGCGCCGACCAGGTCGGTAAAGGGAGAGATCACAACCACGTGGGATTCAGTAGCTGGATGGCCGGGGGCGGGCTAAAGCCCGGGATCACCTATGGGGCCACCGACGACGTCGGCTACAAGTCGGTCGAGAAGCCGGTGCCCTGGCATGATTTCCACGCCACGGTCCTGCATCTCCTTGGCATTGATCATGAGAAGCTGAGCTACTACCACAATGGCATTCAGCGTCGCCTCACCAATGTGCATGGTGAGCTGCTCAAGGACATACTCGCATGACCTTTCTCCAGAGGCTCGGTTGTGGAGTCCTGCTGGTCCTCTCGCTCGCAGGTTGTCAGGAGACGGGAGAGCCGGAAGTGAGCGAGTTGGTCGCCTTCAAGGATCGGGGACGCACTTGGATCTACGAAGATCTTTCCATTCATGGGTGGACGATCTACCTCGAAGAGTCGATTGCTGCGGACCAGAAGCTGAAAGCGCGAATCAAGGAGCAGATCACAATCGGCCTTGAGAACTTCCTCAGCAAGGTGCCGGAGGGGGCTCTGGCTTTCCTACGGACCATTCCCATCTGGGTCAGTAATGAGCCCACCTATCCATTGCGGGAGAAGGAGTATGGTGTCGTTCCCTTCCATCGCAGTCCGCAGTGGCTGCGGGATCATGGGCTGAACCCTCACATGGCGCCAGGTGTGCATGTGATCAACCCGGAGGCGGTCTTTTTCAGGCATAAGCTTCTCGACTGGGGGCCGATGACCTTCCTTCACGAGCTGGCTCACGCCTATCAGAACGTCAGACTCTCGCTGAAGCACGAGGTCATCCTCTCGGCCTATGAGGCCGCCATGGAGGCGGGGCTCTATCTGCAGGTGCCGGACCGGAAGGATAAAACTCGCATGGTCAAAGCCTATGCCGCGACGAATCAGGAAGAGTACTTTGCTGAGTTGACCGAGGCCTATTATGGTCACAATGACTGGTTCCCGCATAACCGCGAGGAGCTCCGTAACTACGACCCCCGGGGCTACAAGATGATCGAGGAGGTCTGGAGTGCGGAAGCGTTCCAGTGAGAGTAGATATTTGGGAGGGCTGGTCTGGGACGGCAGGCTTGTCAGGAGCCAGTCCCGGTGGTCTCATCACGGCTGACTACGATGGTTGAGCCGGAGCAAGGGGAATTGGAACAAGGGGATTTGCTGGATGGGGCTGGTTCCTTTCGTGACCGGTGCGAGCTCGTCAGCTGGGCGCGCCCATTCCATGATGTCTTCGGGGAGTGGCTGTGGGAGCGGAAGGCTCGTCTTCCCGGGATGCTGGTGATTGTTCCTACGGGCCAGAGTGGACGCCGGATCAGGCAGGGGCTTGCGGATCGGGGTGGCGTCTTGGCTCCCAGAGTGCGGATGCCGGGCTATCTCCTGGAACCTGGTGAAAGTGCCTCCGATTCCGTAGAGATCCTGGCCTGGGTGGAGCTCCTCGAGGGGGTGAGTGACTGGAGTGTCTTTTCGGAAGCGTTTCCCAATCCTCCGGTGGGAGAAGGCTCGGGTTGGGCTCTTGGTCTGGCCAAGTCGCTGGTCGAGGTTCGAGTGAGTCTGCTGTCAGTGGGTTTGACCATACAGCAGGCTGCGAGTCGTATGAGAGGAACGGTGGATCATGGTCGCTGGGAAGATCTCGCGGTCCTCGAGAAGGAGGTAGAGAAAGTGTTGCAGGGCTGGGAACGAACGAGCCGGAGCTGGCTGGCAGCAGAGGGAACGTTTCGGTGGGACGAGGGAATTGAGGAAGTGGTCATCGCCGGGGTTCCGGATCTTCCTCCTGCCGTTGTCAGGGTTCTGGAGGATTGTCCCCGTCCGGTCCGGGTTCTCGTGGCGGGCGATGATCGAGCAGATTTTGATGAATGGGGAAGGCCTCTGGCGCAGTGGGCGCAGCGTGAGATTTCGTGGCCGCAGGAAGGGTCCGTGACGCTTGCCTCCGATGCCCGGGATCAGGC
>DIHT01000066.1:0-43476 GCA_002420305.1 Akkermansiaceae bacterium UBA5689
ATCATCGATATTCTGGCTATTGGATAAGATCTCGCCCTCGTTGACAGGAGAGTATTGGGACATAGACTCACTCCCGGTGAAGCTAAGGCATCGATACCTGATCATAGCCCTGTGCCTTTTTCTGGGTTCGTTTCTGACGGGATGCTCAGGAATGAGAGAGCGTGAAAACGAAAGCCGAAGCTCTCGCTCGTGGACAAGAGCAATCAAGCAGGAGCTACAGACTCTGGGATACCGGAATTGGATAGTAATCGGAGACGCAGCATTTCCTTTACACAGCAGGCCAGGAGTGCGGACGATATTCATCGACGATAAGATTCCTGAGGTCCTCCAGGAGGTTCTTGACGAGTTGGAAAGGGTGCAGAATGTTACACCTCGAATCTATCTCGCGAGAGAACTCGCTGAGATTCCTAATGATCGCGCTCCAGGTATCGGGAGTTACCGGCGTAAAATCGAAAGCGCTCTGCGAGGCTATCCTGCGAGAGAGATGGAATTCCGATCGTTATCTCTTCTTCTTGAAGACAGCGCTAATAAATTCACGGTACTGGTCTTCAAGACCTCAACGGCTCTGCCTTATTCGGGTATTTTTATTGAGCTCGATAGTGGCTACTGGGATCCGGAATCAGAGCGGGATATGCGGGAGCGTCTTGAGAAAAAACTCAGGATAGAGTCAACTTAGGTTTCTCCTGATGAAGCATAACGAAGAACGACTAACCCGGGAACGGGAAGAGGCTTGGATTGGTGATGCAGTTCTTGCGCTTTTTGTAAGAGAGTGGATCCTTAAAGAGCAACGCTCTCTGGATGGGGAGCAATTTATTCGGTTCACCTCCAACGACTTCCTCAGGGTGATTGGGAACCCAACTCAGGTAGAGGCTCGGATAGGCCGTGTCTACCGGGACGAAGGAATGACGCAGGCCTATAAGTATATCGAGGACAACCTCCTGCCTGTTTTTCTGAGGCAGGAACGTGCGAGGGTTCAGCGAATTCGTAACGGCGAGCTCAAGGGCTGAGCCTCCCAAGGTGCCAATTGGATCCATTCGGGGTAAAGACCAACCGATCGTGCAGTCTGCTGGGACGGCCTTGCCAGAATTCGATATAATCTGGCTTTAGCTGGTAGCCTCCCCAGAAGGGAGGGAGTGGAATGCCGCTATCCTCGGGCCATTTTTTCTGTAGCTGCTCTTCTAGTTCCTCAAGATGTGACCGGTCGGTGATGGGAGAGGTTTGATATTGGGAAACCCAAGCTCCGATCTGCGCACCTCGAGGTCTTGATTGAAAGTAAGCCTGCGACTCTTCTTGGGTTGTGCGGGACACGGTGCCTCGGATAATAATCTGGCGCTCGAGCTCTCGCCAATGAAGGACAAGAGAGGCTCTCGGGTTGGCTTCGAGATCCTGCCCCTTTCTTGAGTTATAGTTGGTGAAGAAGCTGAAAGATCCGTCTTTAAGCCCTTTGAGCAAGACGGTGCGGGCGGAAGGTTCTCCTTCGTTATTGGCCGTTGCCAGAGTCATTGCGTTGGGTTCAGTTACTCCTGCCTCAATCGCTTCGCTTAGCCAGCTTTCGAACTGTAGAAAGGGATCGGCGGAGATTTCGGCTTCGGTAAGGCCTCCCTGCTCGTAATTTTCACGCAAGTCAGCGAGGCGGATCTTTTCCTTACTCATCTGGTTTGAATATACGCAGATCTTGGCGAAAGTAGTGGGAATTTTACGGGCCGAATATGCTCAAAGTGGAGCCTATCGGGCCCACTGGTAGACCCGGACATAGTCGACCTGCATCACCTGAGGAAACTGGCTGGCTGGGATTCGGTCGGCTCTCTGGTCTTCCTTTTCAAAGAAACGCCCGTCGACCGCAACATTCAAGATAAGGTGGAAAGGCTGATCGTATGGGGCAGAGGGATTCTGGCGAGCGCTCGCTGACCACCACTCACTGGCCTTTCGGGTTTTCCAGCGCACTCCATCGACGAACCACGAGATCGCTTCGGCGTTCCATTCCAGGGTGTAGACATGGAAGTCCTCGGCTGCACTTTTTCCTGGAAACTGATAGGTATGATCCAAGTGAACGTTGTTTGGCCATTTGCCTCCAAAGTGGAGGGCTCCAAGAGTTTCGGTTACTTTATTTCCCCTCGACTCCACGATGTCAATTTCACCTCCAGCAGCCCAGCCTCCGTAGGGAGAATTCGTGGGCATCATCCAAATGGCGGGCCAGATGCCTTGGCCATCGGGGAGCTTTGCCCGGATTTCGAATCTCCCGAACGTCCAGTCACCACGATTCATAGTACGCAATCTCGCAGAGGAGTAAGGCTGCGTCTTGCCGTCGCTGGTGGCATGGGAGTCACGGTAGACGGCTATGTTGAGCGAGCCGTCTTTGACAAAACTATACTTAGGATCTGTTCGGTAGGCCTGCCGCTCGTTATTCCCGCCTCCATAGTTGTTCTCTTCCCTTTCCCATTTTCCGAAGTCAATGCGATCGTCATTAAACTCGTCTGACCAGACCAGCGCCCATTCCTTGCTTGGGGTGTGAAGGCGGTATTCTCCTCCGGGCTGGAGGGTCGACCAGAGATCGCCAGTTCCGAGAATGGCAGGACCAACATTTTTCCAGAGGAAGCGACCCTCGGAATCAGTGTTTTTAACCTGTAGCTGGTGGAGCGAGCCCTTTTCTGTAGAAAAGCTCAAGGCGACCGCAGGGCTGCTCTGGAGCGTTGGCTCAGCAAGGAGAAGACTTGGTAAAAGAGCCAAGAAAAGGAGACGTGTACGCATATTTGGGTCCTGCTACGGGCTTCCCTGCAAAAGCACGCTGGTGCTTCTGAGCGAGTTCAACCCTCAGCGAATTCGAAAATTATCCCGGACTAGGGTGCAAAGGGATTTATGTCGTATGCGTCAAAGACTTCCTCGATCACGCTACCTGACTCTTCCATTTCTTCACCCAGTTCGCCCATTGTCTCGCCCCAGTCTTGCATCACTTGAGGGAAAAGAGGGTCCTCGGCCATTTTCTCGACGAACCAAGGCCCGATGGCCTCCTGCCCGCCTGACATGACTTCGACTGGGATTGGTATTTCCTCCATGTGTGTTGCCATATCCGCGGTGGCATCCCGAAATCTGTTTACCGGCTGTCTGAGGTCCTCGGGGAGGTCGGCAGTTTCGATTGTGCTGAGCTTGTCGCTCAGTTGATTCAACTGCCGCATGGTGTCGAACATTTGCATCGGGTTTTCACCACGACCCTCTTGGGCGTTCTCTAGTTTTTCGAGGAGATCCAAGACTCCTTTCTCCCTGAGTTCAGTTGTAAAGGCGACAACAGATGCGGGAGCTGCGGGCTTGTTGGCGGCTGGCTCTGGAGTTTCCTCCGGTTCAGGCGTTGGCTCTGGTTCAGGAGCTGGCTCTGGTTCAGGAGCTGGCTCTGGTTCAGGAGCTGGCTCTGGTTCAGGAGCTGGCTCTGGAGTTTCCTCGGGTGCGGGTTGGGTGGAGGCAGTCTCTGCTGAAGAAGCCGGGTCTTTCTCACCGCAGGATGTCAGGAAAAGACAGAGGCAAAAGGCAGCTGAAATAACGGTAAGTGCAAGTTTCATGATTGCCCTAACTCTCGCTGATATCAGCTACGTTACGAGGATTATTTCCGGCATCCTTCTATGGGAAGTTGAGGTGAACAGTGATGCTTGGATACCTTTATGCGCGAAGACGTCGCGAAAGTGGTCATCGAGGTGCGGGAGCCACGGGCTTAACGGTTCTATCGATTACGCCTGGGGGCGGAACCTTACTTCGATTCCGCCTCTGAGCAGCTGGCGCAGCTTCCTCCGGCTCAGGCGCTGACTCTGGATTTTCCTCAGGTTCAGGTGCTGACTCTGGAGTTTCCTCGGGCTCAGGCGTTGGCTCTGGAGTTTTCTCCGGCTCAGGCGCTGGCTCTGGAGTTTCCTCGGGTGCGGGTTGGGTGGAGGCAGTCTCTGCTGAGGAATCCGGGTCTTTCTCACCGCAGGATGTCAGGAAAAGACAGAGGCAAAAGGCAGCTGAAATGACAGTGAGTGCAAGCTTCATGATTGCCCTAACGTTCGGTGATATCAGTTTCTTTACGAGGATTATTTCCGACATCCTTCGATGGAGAGTTGAGCATAATGGGGATTGTTGGCAGGTGGGATACAAGCAGGTAGACCGGAACTCGCCGTATTTGATCACTTAGGGTTTTCGCACAAGGAACGGAGATGCTTGGATGCCTTTATGCACGAAGACGTCGCGAAAGTGCTCATTGATGAGGAGGTCATTGAGAAACGCCTCAACATCCTTGCAGATCGAATTCTCGAAGAGTTCAGGGGACGCCAATTCGTGGTGATAGTGATTCTGAAGGGTGCTCTCGTGTTTACTGCGGATCTCCTTCGCAGAATGCCAATTCCACTGGAGATTGAATGTATCAATGTCGCGAGTTACCACGGGGCGACACAAAGTTCGGGTCAGGTCGACTTCCTCGATTCAAAGTTGCCTGGAGTGGAGGGCCGCGCCGTCCTCTTGATCGATGATATCCTGGATACTGGTCGTACGCTCGATGCAGTCGGAGAGAAACTCCGTGAGCAGGGAGCTGAAATCGTGAAATCCTGTGTCCTGTTGAGCAAGGACAAGGAGCGGGCTGCCAAGGTAGAAGCTGATTATGTGGGATTCCACGTTGGTGACGAATTCGTGATAGGGTATGGCCTTGATTATAAAGGTCTCTATCGCAACTTACCCTATGTAGGGGTCCTCAAGGCGGAAGTTGTGGAGGCCGGTGAATGAAGGGGCGATCTTCGATGGCGCCCATGTGACAGAGGAGCTGCTTTAGCTTCAGCAGAAGGGAAGTCCTCCTGCGGCAGAGGCCCGCGGTCTGGTGTCGAAAGAGACTAGGCGCCTTGGATTGCCTCAATCTTGTGCATAAGTGTTGCAATCCCCATAAAATCTGCTCTTCTTTCGCCTCCCCGCGAAAAGGGCAGGCCGGTAGTTAACTAGTCTGAAGCGTGCGAAAGCAATGAGTGAATCGACAATTGATCCGAACCAATACCGCCTCCATGAAAAAGATACTGGGAGTGCGGACTATCAGATAGCGCTCTTAAGTCAGCGCATCAAACATCTAACCGATCATCTGGGCTCCCATCGTAAGGACTTTTCCTCGCGGCGTGGCCTGCTGACCCTTGTGGCGCAGCGGCGTAAACTCCTCGATTTCTTGGAAAAGGATAACGAAGAGCGCTACCAGAAAATCGTGGCCGGTCTCGGTCTCCGTCGCTGATCTACCCTCTCGTCCAAACTGTCAAATTTGGGCGTCCTTGCTTTCCGGTTCTCTCTCACACCCAGCCGAATGCTCCCTTGGATTTTTTAGGGGAGCAATGGCTTCAATAACCAGAAGCTGCTCTCCCCAAAGGGGGGAGGCAGCACGATGTAACAAAGTAAAAGATAGATGAGTACAAATACAGTAACGGCCAATGTTGGCCAGACTCCCATTGTCATTGAGACGGGGAAATTAGCAAAACTTGCAGATGGGGCAGTGACCGTCCGCTGCGGTGACACGGTAGTTCTTGTGACTGCGGTATCGCAGACGAAAGTCAGGGCAGGGCAGACATGGTTCCCCATGTCAGTTGAATACAAAGAAAGAGCTGCAGCGGCCGGTGTTTTCCCGGGCGGATACTTTAAGCGAGAGGGGCGTCCTACGGAAAAAGAAATTCTGACCTGTAGGATGACGGATCGTCCTCTGCGTCCGCTTTTCCCCAAAGGCTACCTCTATGACACGCAGATCGTTGCTCTTCTTTTCGCAGCGGATGGCGTCAATGATGCTGATATTGTAGCTATGAACGGAGCCTCGGCTGCTCTCGCGATCTCTGATATCCCATTTGCGGGACCAATCGGAGCGGTTCGTGTGGGGCGGGTTGAAGGTGAGCTGGTTGTTAACCCGACCTTTGAGGAAAGGGCTGAGAGCGATCTGGATCTGGTCTACGTAGGAAATAAGACGGACGTGGTGATGATTGAAGGTGCTGCAGATGAGATTCCAGAGGCAGACTTTATAGCTGCGCTGCGATTCGCACAGGGTCATGTCACCACTTTGGTCGAGGCGCAGGAGGAACTGGTCGCACAGTGCGGCAAGGAAAAGCGGGAATATACCGTGACTGTTGCTAAGGAAGAGCATCTGGAAATCGGCTATCGTGTGGCCGGTGACCGAATTGAGGATGCGATTTATAAGCCCAGTAAGGTTGAGCGGGCGAAGGCCGTTGGCGCTCTGCGGGACGAGGTCGAAGAAGCCTTGAAGGAAGCAGATCCGGAAATCTCAGATTTCGCCATAGAGCAGGCGTTCGAGCATATTCAGAAAAAGGCATTCCGTATTAGTATCCTTGAAAAAGGAGTCCGGGCTGATGGTCGGAAGGTGGGCGAGCTTCGTGCGCTTACTGCCGAGGCGGGTATCCTGCCGCGAGTCCATGGCTCAGCGCTGTTCGCCCGTGGCGAAACGCAGGCTCTTGCCACCACAACGCTGGCTCCAGCCGACGAAAAGCAGTATTTCGACAACTACGCTGGCGGCGAGGACAGCAAGCAGTTCATTCTCCATTACTCGTTCCCTCCATTTTCGGTTGGAGAGTCGGGTCGGTTTGGAGGTCTGAACAGACGAGAAATTGGTCATGGAGCTCTCTCGGAGCGCTCAATTCAGGCGGTCATACCTGACGTTGAAGAATTTCCGTATGCGATCAGGGTGACCTCCGAAGTCCTCGAATCCAATGGGTCATCTTCCATGGCTACGGTGTGTTCGGGAACGATGTCCCTTCTTCAGGCCGGTGTGCCGCTGAAGCGTCCTGTAAGCGGAATCTCCGTTGGGCTTGTCACGGATTTTGACGACGAGGGCAACCTGAAGGATCACAAGCTGCTTATGGATATTATTGGCAGTGAGGATTTCTACGGTGACATGGATTGGAAGCTGTGTGGAACCAGTGAAGGAATCACCGGTTTCCAGCTCGACTTGAAGCTGCGTGGTATCTCGCTTGATATCTTTGAGGATGCCGTCCACATGGCGAAGGAAGGACGCACCAAGGTGCAAGAGGCCATGACAGCGGCGATTCCCGAAGTTGGACAGCTCAGCGAGCATGCCCCTCGAATCGAGTCCGTTAAGATTGATCCGGAGCGCATCGGGGAGCTTATTGGTCCTGGAGGCAAGCATATCAAGGGTATCCAGGCTGAGTCTGGCGCCGAAATTAATATCGAGGACGATGGCACCGTTCATATTTATGCTTCAAAGGCTGAATCTCTCGAATGTGCCAAGAAAATGATCGAGGATATGTTTGCCGAGGTAGAGGTGGGCGCAACGTATACCGGTAAAATTGTCAATACGATGGCCTTTGGCGCCTTCATGGAAGTGCTTCCCGGTAAGGATGGATTAATTCATATCTCTGAGTTGGCTGAAGGTCGTGTTGAGCAGACGGAGGATGTCGTAAAGACTGGAGATGAAGTTACCGCTAAGTGCATCGGAGTCGATGAGAAGGGTCGAGTCAAGATGAGCATGCGCGCTGCTATCAGAGAGGCTCGTGGTGAGACCGATGACAGGGACGAAGGTGATGGACCGCAGGGCGGTGGAGACCGTCGTGGTGGCGGTGGAGGCCGTCGTGGTGGCGGTGGAAGCCGCGACCGTGGTGGCGATCGTGGGAGAGACCGTGGTGGACGAGGCCGTGATCGAGATAAGCCGAAGGATGACGTTCCTCCGCCAGAAAAAGAGGAGTCGTTTTCCCTTACGGACGACTGATCAGGTTTCTGAAGATCTTCAAGCAAGCGCTCCGGGGTTCCCTCGGGGCGTTTTTATTGCAGCACCTATGCTGACTCGACGAGGGGCGATGTGAATTCAAAGAAGAAGCCAGTCTGCTGGGGCTACTCTGTCGCAGAGGAACGTTCTTCGCTTTTCTTTGTCTCAAACTTTGCTCCTTTACTGATGTTCATATAGAAACAGCCAAACAGAAGAGTGGACAGCAGGATGGCCAGAGCCAGGAGCAAACTGAGAATGTTGCGCACGAGGAGATCCTAGTAGAGCGAATGAAAATTGGGAGTCGAAATTCGGGCTAGGAATTCCCCAATGGGGATCAGGCACTTCCCTTCATGGACAGGAGAGCGGCATACGACCCATCAAATCCGTCTCTGAAGGGGATAGATTGCTTTGATTCTAGCAAGGACACTTCTGGAAAATCCTTGAGGAAGCTCAGGATAAGGTCCTCGTTTTCCTCAGGCTCAAGGGAGCAGGTAGAGTATACAAGGCGACCTCCTTGTTTCAGGCACGGAAGGGCGTTTTCCAGAATAAGCCGTTGTATAGCGGGCAGACCTTGAAGTTGCTCAGGCTTAAGTCGCCACCGCGCGTCGACTCTTCGCCGCATGACGCCGGAGTTAGAGCATGGCACGTCGAGGAGAATCCGATCAAATTTGGACTTCCACAGCTGAGGAGCAGGCTCGGTCCAGTCAAACCGCTCGTTCGCAGTATTGGTTATTTGTTGCCTGGCGAGGTTTTCGATAAGTCGTGGAATCCGTTTCTCACTAGAATCGGTGCAGAGAAGCTGCCCTTCGTTATTCATGGCTGCAGCTACAAGTGAAGATTTACCTCCGGGTGCTGCACAGGCATCTAGAACCGTTTCCCCGGGTTGAGGATCAAGAAGTTCAACCGCAAACCGAGTGGAAGGATCCTGGATGTAGACCTGACCGCTCTCGACCCATTCACGGGGGAGGGATCCGGCTAGTTGGTAATAGCTTTCCAGCCCAAGGGAGATGAGCTGATCTTCCTTGGCGGGGTCAAGGGGATGAGATGCGAGAGTGTTGAGGCGGACAATGACCGGGGCAGGTTCATTATTCCACGCTAGCAGGGACTCCATCTCAGTACGGCCAAACTGTTGTTCCCACCGATTACAGAGCCATTCGGGATGCGAGAACCTTATTGAAGCTCGGAGGCTTTCGCTCTCTGAGAAGAGTGTCTTGCGTGCCGCCACCGCACGTCGGAGGACAGCATTGATCAGGCCCCGAACAGGCTTGCGAGCGCAATTCACCGTTTCATTGACTGCGGCATGATCGGGAATTCCTAGAAGGAGAAGCTGGCATATCCCCACTCGCAGAATGTCTCGTGTTTCGTGGTCCAGCTTGCCTTTGCGCAGCATGCCGATCCAGTGATCGAGTAGGCTTCTATTTCTTAGAACGGCTAAGAGAATGCTATTCAGTAGCGCTCGGTCAGGGGTAGACAGATGGTTGCGCCTCGCCTGACGCTCAACGAGAGAATCTGCGTATAGGTGCCCTTTCGACCATGCCCGGAGGGCGGAAACAGCGGCACGGCGGACATTCTTTTCTGTCATCTCAAGTTGCGGAGTTGGTAATCATTGAGAAAGGAAATGAGATGCAATAGTTTTCCATTCCTCTTCTAGGCTGAGGGTTGAGTCCGGTTCATTTTTCCTGGCCCGGTGATACCAATAGCGCGCATTTTGAAGGTCGCCTTCTTCCCGGTGAAGATACGCGTGTATCCACGCTCCATCAGGATCAGGTATGGAGGAACAAAGGTCATGAGATTCAGTCCATCGTCCAGATTTGGCCAGCCACAGCGAGTGGACTTCGGGTGAGATGTTTGAGGGTGGCGTCTCTTCGTTGGTAGCTGATTGCGCTAGTTCCTCGGTGGTCATTACTCGTTGAGCAAAGACCAGAATTGCGCTGGTGGAAAGCCTCGGCTACTGATAACCGTCCCACTATGAATCGCCTCGCAAGCTTCATCATCATTGCCTTCGGAGCCATCGGCCTTGCTCGTGCCGATGAGTTGCCAGCCACTTTGGATAAGCCGTATCTTGGCTGTTGGTTGGCTTTCGCAGACTCCCGGGATTTTGAATTCGTCATTGGAGGAGATGGAGATGCGGAGCTCTTTTTCATAAAGAATCGGAAGCGACTCTCGATAGGTGGCTGCACTCTGAAAATTTATTACGTACTAGAAGAAAAGGTTAAAGGTAAGGGAGGAAAAACGAGGTGGATATCTCGAAAAATGGCTCAAGATGGCTTTGAAGATTTTGGTAAAGAGACCGCAGAGCCACCACTTCGTAAGCCCATTGGCTTCACCGCTACCTATACTGGAGGGGTTAAGGTCAGGATTACTAAGGTCTTTACCAAGGATGGGATGGAGATCTCTACGGAGGTGATCGAGAAGGGTGAAAGCAAGGGAGAGTTGCGAGCCGGCGTCAAGATCCTGGTGGGTGATCTATTCAGGCAGATTGACGACGCTGACCTTGAAAAACGAGACACGGAATCCAAACTGGAGGATACGGAGATCTCCGTTCGGGCGGTTGGTGCGCGAAGAACAGCTCGGGTTAAGTTCGAAGATTACGACGTCGTGCTCACCGAAGAATTCCCCAAGGGAGTAAGAGCGTTCGCGCTGGAGTCAGATCGATATGGAGATCACGAATTCCAGATTACTACTGCTAACCCGGAATTTGGAGTCATTGAATTTTTGCAGCGAAAGAAGATCATTCATGGTTTCTACGTAAACTGGTATCCAGATTCAGAGAAAGCAGGAGAGCAGGATGCCCGCCTTCTTTTCAAGGTGAAGTAGGGACTAGTTGCCGAGGCATAAATAGAGAGCAGGACGGAGATCTTGTTATTGGATGGATCGGTCATCCCGCAGCGAGATGTGGGATGGATTCAGCGCGCAGGACCAGTACACCTCGGGCCCGCTTTCGATCTAAAGGACCAATAATTTGACGCTCTGTAGCGCACACAGGTAGCGCAGCGCGTTTTTTTAAAAAAAAGCGGAGATCCGGATAAGTTTTTATGCAAAGGAAGGCCTGTTAGATCCTTTAAAAATGCACTCGTGGAGGGATTTCGCCATTTATTTTAGATTGACTTAAATGTGTCTTAGGGTGTACCAAAGTGCACTGCATGACCTGCAGGTCTCACGGTGGGATTGCCAGCCAATAGCTTCGAAGGAGTATTCGACTTCAAACTCGATGCCAAGGGTCGTGTCTCGGTGCCTTCGGAGTGGCGTCCGGGCAAAGGGGAGGCCCTGCCTCTGCGCCTGTTGCAGTGGCGGACTCTCGAAGTGCCAGTTCTTAAGGCGCTCAGCGGGGAGGCGTTTTCAGCGATGATCGAATCTATCGATGGCTCGGATCTTTCTGCTGGAATCAAGAGTCAGCGTAAAGGGCTGCTCTATTCCCGCAACACCCAGGTCACGATCAACGATCAGGGCAAAGTTCTTATCCCTAGAAAGCTTGTCGAGGAGCATGGCTTGGAGCCCGGAGGCTCGGTTCATCTTTTCGGGCGGGGAACCAATTTCGACATAGTGAGTCCTCGCGATCACGGAGCAATGCTTCAAGCCGAGGAGGCGCTTCTCGATGATCTCTACGCGTCCGTTGATTTTTCCTGAATACTTTACATCGAACACCCAATAGACTGACAAACTGCTGATGCCCCTGCCTTCTCCAACCCCGGTTCCGTCAATGACGTGGTGCCTGCCGGGCTGCCCAACAAATCTGTTGGCGGCGCCGGGGTTGGAGACACCCCCTCTCGCGATGCGAGGAGATGAGCGAATGGGTGGAGAACGGGTCTCCTCTTTCAAGCATGTCCCGGTAATGCCGAAAGAAGTGATCCACTATCTTGAGCCCGGACCCGGGAAGACGGTGCTGGATTCAACTCTTGGCGGAGCCGGTCATGCGGCAAAGATTCTTCAGGCGGGAGCCGCATTAATTGGACTCGATCAGGATCCAAACGCATTGAGCCATGCCGAGGAGAGGCTCGAGGAATATGGGGATGCGGTAGTCTTGAAGCAGCTCAACTTTTCCGAAATGCTTAATGTGGGGCGTGAGATTTGTCCTGAGGGAGTTGATGGCATTCTTATGGACCTGGGTGTCTCATCCCATCAATTGGATTGCGCTGACAGAGGTTTTTCGCTTCGAGCTCAGGGGCCTCTGGATATGCGGATGAATCCATGTGAAGAAGTAGATGCTGCTGAGGTGGTAAACGAGTGGGATGAATCCGAACTCGCCCGGATTTTCTGGGAGCTGGGAGAGGAGCGAAAGTCCAGAGCGGTTGCGGGGGCAATAGTGCGCCGTCGAGCGATCAAGCCGTTTAGAGATACTCTCGACCTTGCAGATTGTGTGGCCCGAATTGTAGGCCGGAGAGGGCGTATTCATCCAGCGACTCGAGTGTTTCAAGCGCTGCGAATGACAGTAAACCGGGAAATGGAGTGTCTCGAAGCAGCGCTAGAGTCCGCTCCTGCTCTTTTAAAGCCGGGTGGACGCATCGTGATTATTACCTTCCACAGCCTTGAAGATCGGATGGTGAAGAGATTTTTCAAATTAAGGAGTCAGCCTGAGATCGATCGGCCCGAATGGCCTGCGGCGAGGAGTAATCCGGATTTCTGTATGAATCGAGTGACTCGGAGGCCTGTGATTCCCGGGCCCGATGAGGTGAAAGAAAATCCGCGATCCCGTAGTGCAAAGTTGCGCGTCGCTGAAAAGAGAAAGGTAGGTAATTCGTGAACAGGAGGCGTGCCGTCAGAGAAGATCTTGGGGCCGGAGCTGTGATCCTACTGATTCTGACAGCCTTGGTCATCGCGGGCGCCGGGGTGTTTCACGCCTTTACGAAGAATCAGCAGATCAAGGTCGCACGGGCATTGCAGAGGATCGAGAATCGAGTTTCCCAGCACCGTCTGGATATCACTAACCTCGAGGTCAGGCTAGAGGAGCAGCTCAATCCCATTCTCCTTAATGATCGACTGATTCAAATGTCCTCAGACCTTCGAAGTATTCCCTTGGAAGCTGTGAAAAGTATTCCCCGGGATCCAGCTCCCACAGCGAAGAGAGGATCTCCTGTTCAGCAACAATCGCCCGCGCGTCGCCTCGGTGCCACCCCGTCGTTGGTGGATCTTGATAGCCTGTGAAATCCCCCATTCATTACCGTGGTCTCCTGATCTGCCTGCTCATCGTGTCCGGCTTCAGCGGGTTGTCAGCGCGGCTTATTTACCTGCAGTGGATTGACCGCGATACGTCTGCGCCCAAGGCGGCTCGGAATCGGACTGCGAAGACAGTTCTCCCGGGAAAGTTTGGGTATATCGTGGACCGCAATGGAAGAATCATGGCTAGGAATCTTCCGGTTACGAAGATTACCGCTGACAAGATACATCTTCGTGATCCGGGTGTAGCGGCTCGGGGTGTGGCTTTTGCTGAGCTCGTTGATCAGAAGGAGTGGGTTGAAGCTACGGGTAAAGAGCGTCGACGCCTACTCAAGAGGAGAGCCCACCAAGTGCGTGAAGAGTTGCCGGAGGGTGAGCTCCTCGATCGTTACGTAAATCATTTCATTCCGATTACAGCTCGCGCCATCGGAGTCAGCCCGCAGGAGTTAAAAAAGAAGCTCGGCGCTAAGTTGGAGTATGTAACTATCGCGAAGAATCTCCGTGAGGATGAAGCGGATGAAATTGAGGAGACATTGAGGGATAATTGTATCCACGGATTCCGGTTCGAAAAGGCAGTCAAGAGGTATTACAGCGATGGCAATATGGCCACCCACACCATTGGCTATGTGAATCATGAAGGAGTAGGGCAATCAGGGCTCGAACGAGAACTTGGGGCTCACCTTAAAGGGCAAGATGGTTATCAGATTACAAGAAAGGATCAATCGGGTCTGGTGCTGCTGCCCGGGGGAGGCATTCTTAAGCCGCCACGTTCAGGTTTTGATGCGAGACTTACGCTGGATGTGAATATTCAGAGTTTTGTTGAGGAGGAGCTGAACCGGGGCCTCGATGAATTTGACTCCAAGTGCGGAGCGGTGGTCATGATTGAGCCGGGAACAGGAGATGTTCTGGCGATCGCAAGTCGGCCTCATTTCAATCTGAACCTGCGGAATAACATGAGTCAATCTGCCATGCACTATGCAGTGCAGGGCGTTTATGAGCCCGGATCCACCCTTAAGGTGATTTCCGCGGCTGCGGCCCTCGATCTTGGTCTGATGAGTCCACAGACACCGATGTTTTGCCATAACGGGTATATGCGGATACCTGGTGGATACGTGAAGGACTACAAGGGTTTCCAGAACATCACGCTGGAGGAGGTCCTCGCAAAGTCGAGTAACATCGGAGCTTACAAGATTGGAATGCGGGTAGGGACATCTCGTTACATGGACTATCTGCGCCGTTTCGGTTTTACCAAACCAACTGAGATTCTCCTCCCTGGTGAGGAGCGTGGTTGGACCGCAGACCCGGAGAACGGAATTAATTTTTCGAGGATCACCTATGGCTATGGAGTGGTGGTCACCCCCCTCCAGATTGCCTGCGCATATGCGACCATTGCGAATGGAGGGGTGAGAATGAAGCCTCGCCTTGTTAAAGCCCTGCTCGCTAATGATGGAACTGTAGTAAAAGAATTTCCCCCGGAGAGGGTGGAGAGGGTGATTTCAGTATCTACCGCTCGGAAGATGTGCCGGGCTTTGGAAACAGTCGTGGATCCCCTCGGGAAGGGGAATACTGGTAAGTTAGCCTCCGTCCCGGGGTATCTCGTGGGCGGTAAGACCGGGACAGCGCGTATATACAAGAACGGGGCGTATCTTTCTGATCGCTATGCCGTGTCTTTCGCAGGATTCATGCCCCGGGATGACCCGGCATTTGCCTGCGTGGTAGTCATCCATGATCCCCGCTCGGATAAGATCAAGATCGGAGGAGGTTCGGTAGCCGCCCCGGTATTTCAACGTATCGCGGCTCGCACCGCAGCGTATTTGAATATCGCCCCTACCGAGGCAGTGGAGGAAACCCTCGCCTCAACTAGAAATTAATTGGCTATGATCCTACGAGAATTGATAGCCATCCTGCCTCGCGCATCTGTTATCGGGTCGTTGGATCGTGAGGTATTGGGCTTGCAGGATGATAGCAGGAAAGTGCAGCCGGGAGACCTCTTTATAGCGGTAAAGGGAATCACTTCGGATGGTCATGATTTTGTCGATGCAGCGATCGAGCGCGGTGCTGCTGGAGTGGTGCTTGAACGTTCAGTCCATGATAGTTTGCCAGAGGGAGTAAGTTCCGTCTTAGTCCCGGATTCGCGCCATGCGCTGAGTGTCTTGTCGAGTGACTGGAATGGAAACCCCTCTGAGGATCTACGCGTCGTCGGGGTTACGGGGACGAATGGCAAAACGACTACCGCCTTTCTAGTGCACCGGATCATGAAACATACGATGCACCGGGCAGGCCTTATAGGGACCGTGGTTTCTGATGATGGGCTTACACAGGAGCAAGCCGATTTTACGACCCCGGGAGCGTTGAGTCTTCAAGGCCTTCTCGCGCGAATTCGTAACAATGGCTGCCCCGGAGTTGCTCTTGAAGTTTCCTCCCAGGGTCTTGATCAGAGACGGGCCGACGCGATTGCATTTGATGTCGCCGTTTTTACAAATCTGACTCAGGACCATCTCGATTACCACGGGTCGATGGAAAAATATTTTGGCTCCAAACGGCGCCTTTTTGAGGGTGCAGTAGAAACTGCGACAGAGAAAAAGCCGGTAGCGGTCATCAATGGAGATGATCCTTACGGAGAAGCTCTCATTAGAGAATTCAGAGAGAAAATGACTGTGCTCTCTTACGGTTTTGCCGTTGAGTCTGATTTCCGCGCGGGGAATGTAAAGCAGACCGCTCAGGAGACGCAGTTCCAGCTTTTTGCGAAGGGCAAATCATACCTTGTCAGACTGCCTCTCATTGGGCGTTTCAATGTCTATAATGCGCTCGGTGCACTTGCTTCCGCGGTGGCTTTGAAGATTCCCCTTCGGGAGGGGATTTCGGCTCTAGCCAATGCTCCTCAGGTTCCGGGGAGAATGGAATGTGTCGGCTCGATGGACGGCGCTACCGTTTTTGTAGATTATGCCCATACGCCAGACGCGCTTCAGAATGTCTGCCGATCCTTGCGTGGCCTTGACCCGAGGAGGTTGATAACGGTTTTTGGGTGTGGGGGAGATCGTGACAGGGAAAAACGACCTTTGATGGGTGCAGTGGCATCGCGTCATAGCGACTATTGCGTCGTGACGTCCGATAACCCGCGTTCGGAAGACCCAGAGAGCATTATCGGCAATATCGAAGAGGGAATGTCGGGCGCTATTTACGAGCGGATCGTTGATCGAGGAGAGGCAATTCGTGCTGCAATACAGGAAGCGCGAGGGGGAGATATTGTATTGATCGCAGGAAAAGGGCATGAGGATTATCAGGAGTTTGATGGTAGCCGGGTGCTCTTTGATGATCGGAAAGAGGCTCGTACTGCAATGGATGCACGCCGTAAGGCGAGGGGGGAGGATCGTGTATGAATAGCTACTCTGTCAGAACGTTGTCTGAAGCGATGGGGGGTGATCTTGTCGCGGGGTGCGATGATCTCATGGTTGAGTCAGGAGTCTCAACTGATACGCGCACTCTCACGCCTGGAGCCCTCTATTTTGCTCTCAGTGGTGATAATTTCGACGGGCATCAATTCCTCGAGGAGGCGGTGAGCAAAAGGGCGGCAGGATTAGTTGTGAGTAGCAGTAATCCGGATCTTCTTGAAGCTGGGAAGGTTCCGTTGATCAAGGTCGAGGATACTCTTATCGCGCTGCAGAAGCTGGCTAAGTGGTATCGTAGGCAGTTAGAGGTAATTGTCATTGGGATTACCGGTTCTAATGGCAAGACAAGCACGAAAGATTTTTGCGCCTCGGTTGTCGGTCAAAGCTATGCAGTTCATGCTACCCGGGGTAATTTGAACAACCACATTGGGTTGCCGCTGACTCTGCTGGAGGCTGATGATGAGGATGAAGTCCTCGTGCTTGAGATGGGGATGAACCACCCGGGAGAAATTGCGCCATTGTGTGAAATCGCGCAGCCTCAGATCGGAATCATTACGAATGTTGGGCATGCGCATATCGAGTTCTTGGGTAGCAGGGAGGCCATTGCGGAGGAGAAAGGGGCCTTGGGTAGAGCTCTTCCGGAAGTGGGCACGCTGCTTCTTACCGTGGGGTGCGAGTTCGCAGAGTATTTCGCCTCCCGGACTCCAGCCAGAGCTATAGCGGTAGGAAATGGTCGAGGAGTGATCAGGGCCGAATCGCTGAGCAGTAGCGAAGCAGGATCTTCCTTCAGTCTTGTGATTGATGAGGAGAGTAGCTCCGAGGTTCAGTTGAAGGTCGCGGGCAGGCATATGGTAAACAATGCCTTGCTGGCAGCTGGGGCGGGCTGGGCTCTCGGGTTGTCAGCTGCGGAAATTTCTCGTGGTCTACAAGGTGCACAGCTGACGGGCGGCAGACTTCGGCGCTTCGAGAGAAAAGGAATATCCATCTTTGATGACACTTATAACGCAAACCCTGATTCCGTAAGAGCGGCTATTGGGGTAGTAGCCGATCTTCCAACCCTGAATGGGAGTAGCCGGACGGTTGTTCTGGGAATGATGGGAGAGTTGGGTCGTTTTTCCGAGGAGATGCACCTTCAGATCGGGGAGCATGCTGCCAGGAATCAGCTGCAAGTAATAAGTGTGGGGATCGATGCAGCTCGGATCGCGGAAGGAGCGAAGCGGGTAGGTGGATCAGTGGTGGAGCATTTCGACAGGTATGAGGATGCCGTTAAGTGGTTAAAGGGAGCTCTGCGGGCTGGCGATACGGTGCTCTTCAAGGGAAGCCGTAAGGCTGCCGTCGAGCAAGTGATGAACGAAGTCTTTCCCCCAACGACAAACTGATGCTCTACTGGATTTACGAACAATGGGAGCAGGCGCGCATTTCTGGTGCGGACTGGGCAGACGCCTTTAGCTTTCTGAATATTCTTCAGTATATCACAGTAAGAGCGGGCCTAGCCACTCTGCTGTCCTTCGTTCTGATCTATTTCTTTGGCCCCTCAGTGATCCGAAAGCTAATTTCACTTAAGGTGGGGCAGCCAATTCGGAGCGCAGAGGAGGTTCACAAGTTAGCAGAGCTACATGGGGACAAGGCGGGGACGCCCACAATGGGAGGAATTCTGATCATTGGGGCAGTGCTGACCTCGGTAGTTCTCTGCGGGCGAGCCCTCAACCCGTTTGTGGCGGTTACCTGTTGCGTCATGCTTGCGCTTGGGTTGTTGGGTTTCATCGATGATTATAACAAGGTAGTCCGGAAAAATTCGGCGGGGATAAGTCCGCGTCAGAAGCTTTTCTGGCAGCTTCTTATCGGGCTTCTGGCAGCTTGTTTTCTTTTGTTCAAGCCGGAGGTGTCCGGGATTGGGCTTACTGATAGTCAGATTCTTGAGCAACGACAGGGATTCCTGCTTGAGGTGTCTGATGGCGGAAGCCCTGACGCAGGGTTGGAGGCCGGGGACCCTGAAGTAGAGCCCTTCCGGTTCAGTGAAGTCGGCTTTCCTCTTGTTAGAAACCCATTGATCAACCTGTCGTGGTTCGCGATTCCATTTTTTATGCTGATCATTACGGGTTGCTCCAACGCGGTGAACCTGACAGATGGCCTAGATGGTCTTGCGACTGGGTGCACGGTGACGGTTTCTCTAGCGTATGCGGTGGTAGCTTACCTAGCAGGTCGTATGGTGGGACTGGAGTATCTGCATATTCCATTTCATCCGCTTCTTGGAGAGCTCAGTATTGTTTTGATGGCACTGGTGGGTTCCGGAATGGGCTTTCTCTGGTGGAATTGTCATCCAGCTAAGGTGTTCATGGGCGATACAGGTTCTTTGGCGATTGGTGGAGCCCTGGGAACAGCGGCGATATGTACTAAACAAGAATTATTACTCGTGGTGATTGGGGGGGTGTTCGTTGCTGAGGCTCTTTCGGTGATCCTTCAGGTTGGGAGTTTCAAGCTCCGGGGTAAACGCATCTTCGCAATGGCTCCGATCCATCATCACTTCGAATTGCGGGGGTGGCACGAAAGTCAGGTGATCATTCGCTTCTGGATCGTATCCATCTTACTCGCGATGGCTGGACTAGGACTCCTTAAAGTTCTCTGAAGAATGAATCTCACAGGAAAAAGAGTTGCAGTTTTGGGAGCAGGCCGAAGTGGGCGGGCGGCAGCCGATCTAGCCCTGCACCACGGGGGAGATGTTGTTGTATATGATGCTGGCCCTGAGGAGGTTTTCGATGGGTTGAGGAGTGTAGTTCGATGCCATCCACTGGCCACTGAGGAAACAGGGAAGGCCTGCATTGCTGATATCGTGGTTATCAGTCCGGGAATTGAGACAGGGGGAGAATTCGCCAGTTCGTTTGCCAAGGGTGCAGGAGAGTTTATCGGAGAAACTGAATTTGCATCTCGTTATTTTGACGGGCTGGTTATTGGGATTACTGGAACCAATGGAAAAACCACCACCACCGAGCTGGTTCAGAGAATGATGGAGGCGGGGGGGAAGAGCTGTGAGGCCTGCGGCAATTACGGGCGCCCGTTATCAGATGTCGTTATTGAGGCAAATCCTCCTGAGGCGGTCTCTCTTGAGTTGTCATCATTTCAACTTGAGACCATCAGGACATTCAGACCTGATGTTGCAGTCTGGTTGAATTTTTCTCCAGACCACATGGATCGCTACCGAACTGTGGATGAATATCGTGAAGCAAAGCTGCGAATCTTTAAGAATCAACGTGAAGATGATGCTGCTGTAGTTCGCTTTGGAGAAGAAGTCGGAAAGATCAGCGCCTCCCGTATCAGTTTTTCAGCGACGGAGTCGGATGCTGATTATGCTCTCAGTGGGTCTGAAATTCTCTGTCAGGGGGCGAAGGTCCTTGACCTCGGGGAAACGCGGTTACGCGGTCTGCATAATGCAGAAAATGTGATGGCGGCCCTTGCTGCAGTTGAGGCGGTCAATATTATGCCCGAAGCCGCATTAGGGGGGCTTGAGGAGTATGCTCCTCCTCTTCATCGTTGCGAACTAGTCAGAACCCTTGATGGAGTTGAGTATATTAATGATTCAAAGGCAACTAATCTGCATGCTCTCGAGGCTGCGCTCCGGTCTCAGTCTCGCCCTACGGTTCTGATTGCGGGTGGAAAAGAGAAAGAGCTGGATTACACTCCACTTCTCCCCGCTCTGGAGGGGAGAGTGAGCCGAATAGTGGTATTCGGTGAGATTCGAAGTCGCTTAGTCGATACCTTTTCCCCAGCGGTCCGAACTGTGAACGCGGAGTCGCTGAAAGAGGCGGTTCAGTATGCGCGAGAGGCCTCTGAGCCGGGAGGAACAGTCCTCTTTTCTCCGGGCACTTCCTCCTTCGACATGTTTTCAGGCTACGAAGAGCGAGGTGATGCTTACCGAAAAATAGTCCATGCCCTGAAGTAGGGGCGCAGTTCATCTGACAACAAACACCCACATGAAAAAACAATCGTTACAGAAAAAAAGAATCGCTGCAGGGGAGGGAGGACTCTTCGTTTTTCATTCGAAGGTTTCTCGCCGAAAAAGACAAAGGGTCGCGGCCAGCGCGGACCTGGCCTCGGAGGTGCCCAATCTCGGTGTCGCACGAGCACTCTTTGTGATTCTTATTCTTCATGTCGCAGCTATTGCGGCGATTTTTATTCATAACCGAGTTACAGCTGATGATGTGGTAGCCGCTCCTGAGGAGTCCAAGGAGGAGGCGGTATCTACCGCTTCGACTGTCGCGAATTCACAAGAGGCGGCAAAGGGTGGTGAGACATTTTACTTTGTCTCGACAGGAGATACCTATGATCGGATTGCTCGACTCAAGAGCGTAGACGTACAGGAATTGAGGGATCTGAATGGGAGTAAGGGGCTCGATCCAGGTGCAATTCTCCGAATTCCGGTGAGCAGAAAGGTTGATGCTGAACCCCTACCGGCTGATGGTTCTGACTCGAGCCCTTCTTCGGCTACGAGAATCGTGAGCTCTTCTAACGGGAAGGGCGCATTAGGGGAGTCAGGCGTCGAGGAGGAAAAAGTGATGATCACTCTGCCGGTTCGACAGGATGTGGGCGTACGTTCCGGTCCAGCGGTCTCCGTGCCCCGTGCCATCCCTGTGCCTGAAGATAATGCTCCCTTCAGGACATATGCGGTGAAAAGTGGGGATACAGCATGGAAGATTGCGAAGCTTTTCAAGATCCCGGTTCAGAGCCTCCTCGAGACCAATAACATCGAAGATGCCCGGAAGCTTCAGGTGAATATGAAGCTAAGGATTCCGGGTCGTTAGCGGTAGGATCTGCCAAGTTCATTTTATGGGTCGTCGTGCCGCCATAATTCTCTGTATTTCCGTAGTCACTCTGGTGGCTCTCGGACTCGTGATGTTGGCAAGCACCAGCGCATGGGTTCACGGAGTCGATGAGGATCCCTACCTTCTCGTAAAGCGGCAGGGCATTTTTGCGGGAGTTGGTCTGGTGATGGCTCTCATGGCCGGATGTCTTGATTACAGGATTCTCCGGAGGATATGGATGCCATTGCTTGCTCTCGGATGTGCGTTACTGGCGCTGTGTTATATTCCGGGCGTCCAAGTCGTGGTAAAGGGAGAGGCTCGCTGGATCTGGGCGCCTGTGATTGGGCGCTTTCAACCCTCTGAGGTTGCCAAGCTCCTCGTCATAGTAGCCCTTGCAGCATGGTTCGCCCAGTATCGGGCAGAGGCTAAATCATTGGTGAAAGGTTTTCTCATGCCGGGGCTCGTCCTTGGGATTCCGGTAGCGCTCATTTTCTTCGAAAAGGATATGGGAACAGCAGTTGCGCTTGGCGGTGCGGGTTTTCTCGTCATGTTTGCTGCGGGGACGCGCATGTCGTTGCTTTGCCTTGTTACCGTGGCTGGAATCGTCGGATTATACACTGCGGTTGAGAGTGATCCTTACCGAAGGATGAAGTTTGAAGCGCTTCTGAATCTTGATGATCCAGATGTCCAGCGAAAGGCCGGCTACCAGCAGTACCGGTCTAAGTTAGCCTTAGCCTCTGGAGGTCTTTTGGGAGCCGGACTTGGTAACGGTGCTGAAAAGCATGGCTATCTTCCGGAGGCTCATACCGATTTCATCTTTCCTGTAGCGGGGGAAGAGCTCGGGCTCCTTTGCACTCTTGGGGTCGTGTTTTGTTTTGTCCTTATCAGCACTTGTGGGATATCGATTGCTTTGCATGCGCCCGATCTGTTCGGGAGGCTCCTTGGGATTGGACTTACGGTAGTAGTGACCATTCCCGCATTAATGAATATAGGAGTTGCTACCAGTGTCCTGCCCAACACCGGTCTCCCATTGCCTTTTGTCAGCTATGGCGGGACGAATCTGGTTTTCACCCTGATTGCGATAGGCCTCCTTATCAGTTTGCATCGGCGCTCTGATCACATCAGTCGGAAGGAGTTGCCGGTGATAAGGGAAAGGCAGCTGGCCTTGAAAATATAGCGTATAAAAGGCTGGCTTTTTCTCTCGCGTCTTATGGGGTCCAAGGAGTAAACGCTGTGTCTCGTAAACTTTCTATCGTTATCGCCTGTGGGGGAACTGGGGGGCATCTTTTTCCCGGGATTGCTGTTGCCGAGGAATCGCGAAGAAGGGGTCACAAGGTGCTGCTCTTGATCTCACGTAAGAGGGTAGATGCTGACGCGTCGGAAAAATATGGGTCTCTCGATTTTGTCAGCGTTGCGGCGATTGCCAAACCTGCCACTCTCTCATTCCGGATCATTCCATTCCTTCTGAAGTTATGGAGGACCGTCAGGCAATCACGGAGGATCTTCAAGAAGCACCGGGTTGACGTTGTGCTGGGAATGGGTGGGTTTACTTCCCTGCCTCCAATTTATGCTGCGAGGAAAATGGAGTTGCTGACCGCGCTGCATGACTCGAATGCGCTGCCGGGTAAGGCGAATCGGCTTGGTGCAAGATGGTGTAACAGGGTTCTTCTCGGGCTTGAGGCTGCTCGAGGATATTTTGAGTCGAGCGAGGTCCATGTGACTGGAACTCCCATTCGTAGTGAGTTTTGTAATTTGCCTGAGGAGAAAGAGGCAAGAGTCAGGTTTGGACTCAAGCCAGATCCGCCGGTAGTGCTTTGTTTCGGAGGTAGTCAGGGGGCGAAGTTCTTGAATACCCTTGTGGTGCAACTGGCTGAGATTCTGGGTGAGGGAGTGCAATGGTTGCACGTGGCTGGCCGTCAGGATGAAGAGAGAGTAAAGGGGCTTGTTGGAAACCGAGAAGGTCATGTAGTGCTTGGGTTTTGTGATGATATGCCTGCTGCCTACGCTGCGAGTACTCTGGTTATCAGTCGCTCAGGAGGGGCCAGCCTGAGCGAGTTGGCAGCGCTTGCTCTGCCTTCGATATTAGTGCCGTATCCCCATGCCGCGGACGATCACCAGACATTCAATGCCCGGTGTTTTGCGGATGTGGGGGCATCAGTGTTAGTCCCGGAGTCTACCATGAATGCTGCAGATCTATCAGGGGTGGTGGGAAATATTTTGGGGGATCCTTCGAGGCTGGAGTCGATGAGGCAGGCTGCGGATTCGATGTCTATTACAGATGCTGCTGAGAGGATATGCGATACACTGGAGACGATTCAGAAGGCTGGGTAATCCGGGTATTGAGGCTTTTCGACGAAGCGATTCATGCTCACCATTACGGCTGTCGAACATGATTGAAGGGATCAGCCAGCGTCTTCTCGATCAAACCCATCCCCTGCGCATACACCTGCTAGGCGTTGCGGGGTCGGGGATGAGTGGTATTGCAGCCCTCCTTCTTGAGATGGGGCATGACGTCAGTGGTTCTGACCGTGTAACAAGTGGGGAAATCGAGCGGCTTCAAGGCCTGGGGCTAAAGTTCTCGTCTCCTCACTCAGGGGCAGCTGTGTCGGGTGTCGACGCTGTTGTTTACTCCTCGGCAATCAAGCCTGATAATGTGGCTTTGGTCGAGGCTCGAAGAACTGAGGTGCCTTGTCTTCGCCGCGCAGAATGTCTGGCTGCGATTCTGCATACCCGGAAAGGTGTGCTGGTTTCCGGGACTCACGGGAAGACAACAACGTCAGCAATGTGTGCGCACGTTCTGAACAATGCCGGGGCTACGGTATCGCATTACGTCGGTGCAGAGATTCCTGTCCTGGGAGCAAATGCACATTGGGACGGCGGCAGTGAATATCTGGTGGCTGAAGGAGATGAAAGTGACGGAACTCTCGATTTGTACCGGCCGGCCTATGCCGTCGTGCTTAATATCGAGGAGGAGCATCTTGATTACTATCAGGGACTCCAGCAGATTGTTGGGGTTTTCCGAACGTTGCTCGAGCAAACCTCAGGGAAGGTGATCTATTGTCGGGAGGATTCCGCAGCCTATGAACTGTGCAGCCAATACGAAGGCGGGCTTTCCTACGGATGGAATGACGCAGATTATACGGCTGTTGATGTGGTAGAGGGTCGAGGGGTGATATCATTTACCGTTTTTCGCCGCGGTGAGGAGATGGGTAGAGTTGAGCTCGGGATTCCGGGCCGACATAACGTCTTGAATGCTCTTGCTGCTATCGCGCTCGCAGATGATCTCCAAGTTGATTTCAGCTGTGTGACCCGCGCGCTCTCCTCCTTTGCGGGCGCCAAGCGGCGGTTCGAGTCGGTCTATCTCTCGCCTCGCTTTCATGTGATTGATGACTATGGGCACCACCCGACCGAGATAACGGCCACGCTTCAAACAGCCCGTTCCCTTGAGCCCAATCGCATTGTCGCTCTGTTCCAGCCGCATCGTTACTCCCGGACAGAGCGCCTTGCAGCAGAGTTTGGTAAAGCTCTCCAAGGAGCGGACCTTGTGTTTGTAACGGGGATCTATGCTGCCAGCGAGAATCCCATCGAGGGGATTAGCGGCATGACAATTCTTGAGGCTGTGGAACAGCACGGGTCGACCAAGTGTGTTTATCACGCGGACTTATCAACCGTTCATCACATAGTAGGGAATGCATTAAAGGCGGGAGATCTTCTTCTTACCCTTGGGGCAGGGAATGTCCATGAGGCGGGAAAAAGGATTTCAGCGGATCTCCAGCTTGTTGATCTGCTGAAAGGTGAGTTTGCTGAGTCCGACATCGAAATCAAACTTTATGAGTCGATGCGTCGTCATACTACGATGCTTGTTGGAGGGCCGGCGCAGTTCTGGATTGAGCCCAGAACCTTTAGTGCTTTTGCTGGTGCAGTTAATTTTTTCAAGGAAAGAGGGGTTCCTGTCCGGGTCGTAGGGCGAGGTTCAAATCTCCTTGTCAGAGATGGGGGAATCCGCGGAGCGGTGATTCATCCTTCGAAGGGAGAATTTGGGGAGTTGGGAGTGAGTGGAAATCTCCTTGCTGCGGGCGCTGGTGTGCGATTCAAGAAGGTTGCTAGTTTTGCAGAAGATGCGGGATTAGGAGACTTTGCATGGATGGAAGGTATTCCTGGTAATGTCGGGGGAGGGCTGCGCATGAATGCGGGAGCGATGGGCTGGGAGACTTTTGATCAGGTGGTTAGCGTGACCTTTCTGGACCAGGATGGAGAGATCAGAACCCGCACGCGCGAGGAGATTGAGGCCCAATACCGCAACGTTCCGGAGCTGCACCAAAGCTATGCGCTGAGCGCAGTTTTCCGGGGAGAGGTATCGAGCAGAGATGAGATCAGAGAGAAAATGGTGGAATCAAAAAGTCATCGCCGGCAGAGTCAGCCACTGGCGGCAAGTGCTGGGTGTATTTTCAAGAATCCAGAGGGAATTGGGGCAGGTAAGCTTATCGATGAAATGGGGCTCAAGGGAAGAAGTGTTGGGATGGCGGAGGTCTCTCACGAGCATGGAAATTTCATTGTCAATCGAGGAAAGGCCGATGCCGAAGATGTTCTTCAGCTCATTGAGGAAATCCGGCTAGAGGCAAAGGACCAGCGAGGTATCAATCTTGAAACGGAGATCCAGATTGTGGGGGAAGACCGAGCAGTCTTCTAGATTGTTGACATCTCCGAGGAGCGATTTTACTCAGGGTATCTGAGTAGGAGGGGAAAGGTCGGCGAAAAGCTCTAAGCGCTCGACCATGCAGCCCAAGGCCCGTAAGATTGCCTCGTCCATGGATGATTCAATATTGATCGCGGTGTTGATGGGAGGTCCGGGGTCGGAGAGAGAGGTCTCCCTGAACTCAGGGCGGGCGGTTCTGAGTGCGTTACGCGGAGAGGGGTTGAGCGTAATTGGAGTTGATGCAGTTGATACCAAACCAGAATTACCAGAGGGAACTGATCTGGTCTTCAATGTGATTCATGGAACCTTTGGCGAGGACGGAGTGCTGCAGGAATATCTGGAGTCCATCGGTATCCCTTATACCGGAGCCGGCCCTGAAAGTAGTCGCCTGGCCTTCGATAAGATCGCTAGTAAGAACTGCTTCACAAAATCAGGGATTCCGACGCCTGATTTTGAAGTCTTCGATGTGGGTGGTGGATCAGAAGTTCCTAGCATGGCCTATCCGTATGTGGTGAAGCCGTCACGCGAGGGTTCCAGTGTGGGGGTTCATATTGTAAGAAATCCAGAGGAGAGAAAGATCGCCTTAGCGGATGCAGCTCAATTCAGCTCTGAGGTTCTGGTTGAGCAATTCGTAGAGGGGAAGGAGCTGACAGTTGGAATTGTCGGGAATGAGACGTTTCCGGTGGTTCACATTGTTCCTCGGAGTGGGTTCTATGACATGAGTAATAAATACCCGTGGATGGGGAGCGAAGGCGCAACGGACTACTTCTGCCCAGCTGATTTGGACGCAAAAACCACCAAAATCGTGCAGGAGGTTGCAATGCAGGCTCATCAGGCACTTGGGATTGAGGTTTACTCGAGGGTCGATGTCCTGCTAGATTCCCTAAGTAATCCTTATATTTTGGAAGCCAATACGATCCCAGGGATGACAGCCAGCAGTTTGCTGCCGAAGGGAGCCGCTGAGGCTGAGCCAGGATATGAGTTTGGTGCTCTCTGCCGCCGGATCGGGGAGCTTTCGTTATCTCTTCGCGCTTAAAATGTCTCGCCCTAAGACCTCCCGAGTGAATCGCCATGGAATTGAGCGACGCTTGTACATGAAGGTCCGTTCACCACGGATTTTCGGTTTTTCCTGCCTGCGCCATCTCAGGTCCGCGGGGAAGTTGTTTCTGATTGGGGTGCTTGTCGGGGGTGCGATCTGGGGAATTCGTTTCGGGATGCGTGAGTTTTTTGTAGAGAATGAGGAATTCGCGTTACGACATCTTGTTGTAGATACCAATGGCGAGTTGGACGCAGAGCATTTCATCGAGGTTTCTGGAATCACCCCTGGATCTAGTGTTTTTGCACTTGATTTACGTGAGACTGAGGAGCGTCTTCTCCGTCGTCCTAGCGTGGAAAAAGTCTACCTTAGTCGACGCTTGCCGGGTAGTCTCAGGGTGCGAATCGAGGAGCGTGAGCCCGTTGCATGGCTGGAATGTCGTCCTCTGGGAATCATTGGTAAGCATCCTGTCGCGGGTATTCTGCTCGACAAAAACGGGGTATGTTTTCCCTGTGAGTCATGGTGGCAGGACAGGGCCCGGGAACTGCCAGTTGTGCTTGTCAGCCAAGTTCAGGATGGAGACATTACCATCGGAAAGGAGATTCGCCATCATCAGGCTCGGAAGGCCCTTTCTCTGCTCAGGGTTTCTCAGGACAAGCTGGAGGGGACGCCATGGTCCCTGCCTGTAGTGGCAGTACGCAATGACTACTCATTAGAGGCGGCAACTAACACTGGAGTGATGGCGACCTTTGGCATGGAGGATCATGAAGAACAGCTGCAGAATCTGGTTGCCCTCATGGACGCAACGACGAGGAAAGGCGAGTCGATCTTTACCATGAATCTTATCCCAAAGCGTAATATACCGGTGATCCCTGAGTTAGCGAGAGGGCCGAAGGTGTCCCGAAGTCGTCTACAAAGGGATATTGAAGCCCTTCTCCGGCCCTGACTGGCCTGATCTTTCGAGTTAATGAAATCAGCAAGTATTGCGAATAGAAATGGGTAAGCCCAGAATTCATGTTGGCCTAGAGATTGGAACCACCAAGACGGTGATGGTGGTTGCTGAAGTGAAACCTGATGGTTCAGTTAAAATTCTAGGATTGGGAGAGACTAGCTCTGCCGGTGTGCGAAAGGGGGAAATTGTTGACTACCCCCAGATCCGGGCCTGTGTGAAGGCGGCCTTGCTCAAGGCGGAAGACCTTAGCGATGTGGATATCAGCAGTGTCTTTCTTTCCGTAACCGGCCCGCATATTGAAGGTTTGAATAACAGGGGGACCTATCGGTTGCCCGAGGGAGAGCCGGAGATACGGCCGCGACATGTCGAAGAGGTGAAGGAGATCGCAAGCGACATAGCGATTCCCAGTGAGCATGTCTACCTGCATAGCCTTATCCGGCACTATGCGGTGGATGGTCAGCCCCATGCCACGATGCCTACAGGGCTCATGGGTAGGAAGTTGGATGCTGAGTTTCATATTGTTCATGGAGTCAGGACCCGGGTGCAGAACAGTATCAAATGCGCGCGTGAGATTCCTCTGGATGTAGATGATGTTGTTTTTGCTCCAATTGCCTCTGCGCAGGTAGTTCTTGAGAGGAAGTGGAAGGAGGCGGGGGCGCTTGTGCTCGATATTGGAGGAGGCACGACTGATTATGTTCTTTATGTAGATGGTGCGATTCTCGCCTCGGGATGTATTCCTGTTGGTGGGGACCATGTGACCAACGATATTCACCTCGTGACGCACCTCCCTCTGTCCAAGGCGGAACAGGTAAAGAAAACAGAGGGATGCGCCTCAGGAGATCCCGAAAAATCAGAGGGTATCGTCACCGTTCCTGACGAAGGAGGATTTCCAGATGTGGAGCTGAAGAGGCAGATTCTCAATGACGTGATCCGGATGCGGTTTCAGGAAACACTGGAACTTGTGAAGGAACGCCTCCCACAGGATGGACTTGTAAGAGTAGGAAAAGGGGTGTTTCTGACTGGAGGCTCCAGTCAGATGGCAGGGCTGGGTGAGCTGGCTCAGGATGTTTTTGGTCTTCCAGTCTACAAGCCCGAGAGCCCCGAGGTGAGCGGGGTGCATGCTTATATCAAGGATCCTCAGTATTCGACCGCCCTTGGATTAATACGTTATGCCCAGATCTTGGAGGAGGAACGACCGAATTCCACGGCCTTCTCCAAGGCGAGTGGATTTTTGCGTTCGCTCTGGCCATTTGGCGGTTGATTTCCCTTACTGGGTACGAAGCAGATCAGCCATGATTCCCTACGAGAGAACTCGCCAGCAGACCATCCCGAATTCAGCCGTCAAAATTATCGGGGTTGGAGGCGCCGGCGCTAATATGTTGGATCGGATTGCTCTTGATGGGATGGAGGGGGCCGAGCTTCTTGCCTGTAACACGGATGTGCGCACTCTTACCAGTTCGGTGGCCCCTGAAAAGATTCAGCTCGGTCGCAATCTAACGAGGGGGCTTGGCTCGGGGGGCGACCCTGCGCTTGGAAATCAGGCAGCACAGGAGGCAGAGCTGGAAATTCGTGATGCCTTGCGAGATCGTAAAATCATTTTCATCTGCGTTGGCCTTGGCGGGGGAACGGGATCTGGGGCGGCGCCTCTCATCGCCCAGTTAGCACGAGATGAAGGCGCATTCACCGTTGTGTTTGCTACTACTCCTTTCAACTTTGAGGGTGCCCGACGGCGCGAACAGGCAGAGAACGCTCTTGCTGAACTTTCGACACTGGCGAACGCCCTGATCACCTTCGATAATACGAGGATGGGGGAACTGGTTCTTGCCAAGCAGGGTGTGCATGAGGCTTTCTCTGCCGCAGATCGCATGGTTTCTGAAAGTATTCGGGCAGTAACCCGGATCGTAATGCGACCAGGTCTGGTAAACATTGGCCTTGATGACCTGATGGCTGCTCTGAGTTCGCCCAAATCGCGTTGTCTCTTCGGATCAGGTATTGCCCATGGCGAGAATCGTGCACAACAGGCGCTTAAGAACGCCTTGGTTAGTCCGCTTCTCGATCGAGGAAGTCTTCTTAACGATACCGATACAGTGCTTGTCCATGTATGCGGGGGTGAGGATATGACGCTCTATGAACTGGAGTTGCTCATGCGGGGGCTTAGCAAGCATGTGCCTGAGACAGCTCAGATATTATTTGGAACCTCTGTCGATCCTGCGATGGCCGAATCCTTGAGTGTAACACTGGTAAGCTCTCTCCCGGAGGACCGCCTCCGAGCAGATTTCTCCAAGAGTGCGTCGGCCAAGAAGGCGGAGACATTTAATGATAAAGACACTGGGAAATCTGAGTCTTCTGAAGAAGCATTGCCTGAGAACGTAGGATCTTTAGCGGAGACGACAGATCCAGTCTCCAATGGGGAGGTCGGTGTGGATAACGGTTCTTCAGCCGAGTCGGGTCAGGACTCCTCGTTTGTTGAGCAGGAGGTTGAGCATGAGGAGGATAAAATAACCGTCGAAGCGTCAGAGGATGAGGCCCAATTCGAGGTGGTGGAAGAGGAGAGCCGGTCGGCAGCAGGATCGAATGTCAGGATAAGGGTGAAGGAGCTTCCCAAGTCAGAGGAGCAAGATAGAGAAAGCCTGAAGATCGTTCCAGATGAAGAGCCTGCTTCGATCTCCGGTGAGGACCTAGCTTCTGCCTTTGTGGAGGCAGTTCCCAGTCTGGAAGAGACGGGGCAATCGCTTGATTTAGAAGACGAGGATGCATTTTTTGCGGAAACTGGTCCGGCGGGAGGGCCAGCTCCGATCAAGGTTGAATCCCTGGAGGAGATTCAGGCCTCTGCCAAAGCGAAGCGGCCACAGGGAGAATTGGCTCTCGATGGTGGACCCAAAGGAAAGTTCGAGGGTGAAGATCCAAACCTTATCGAGGGCGAAGATCTCGATATTCCGCCTTTTCTCCGTAAGAAAAAATAGGGTTAAGGAGAGTAGAGGTAAGATCATAGCCTTTTCAGGCGAAGAGAGAATCTCCGTCAACTAGCTTCCATGGCAGGCCCCTGTGGGCGAGCCGGGTTAGGAGTGGAGCTGTCGGGAGATCTTCGGGAACCCATACGCCGGGTTTGTTCCAGTCGGTATGAGGAGAAAGGAGAAGCTCCGCAGCAACGACGGGAGGGACCCCTGCAGTGTAGCTGACCGCATGAGCCCCGGTCTCTGCAAACGCTTCCTCATGGTCACAAAGGTTGTAGAGATAACGGGTTACTTCTCTTCCTTCCATGAGGCCACGAGCGAGGCAGCCAATGTTTGTTTTTCCTGTGTAGTCTGGGCCAAGAGTAGAAGGGTCAGGCAGGGTCTTACTGAGAAATTCGAGCGGTGCTATTGGAATGCCGTCATGCTCCACGGGATTCATTGAAAGCAGCCCAATTTCGGAGAGGACCGCAACGTGTTGAAGGTAGTCTTCAGAGAGCCCCATCCAGAATTGGGCTCGTTCCAAACCGCTAATCCGTTCAACGAGTGTTTCAAGCTCCTCGTGATAGAGACGGGTGAGCTGGCATGATCCGAGGCCCGGAAGCGTAAATACTTTCTTCGTTTGGAAGGCGGGCTCTTCATGCCATTGGTCATTTTCCCACCAGAGAGAAGGCTGAGTGACTTCCTGTAAATTTGTGACCGAATTAAAGTTCGTTGCGAATGGGCGATCGTGCGAGCCTCCGTTACAGTCGATGATGTCGATAGTTTGAATCTGGTCGAAGATTCCCGCTAGATGAGATGCGAAGACATTGGTTACCCCGGGATCGAACCCGATGGAGAGGAGCGCGGTAAGTCCTGCAGCTCTGAAGCGGTCATGGTAGGCGAGTTGCCACCGGTAGGAAAATAACTCGTAGGCGCCGGGAACAGGTTCCGGGGCAGAAGTGTCAATGTAATGCGCCCCGGCCTCCAGACATGCCTCCATAATCGGAAGATTTTGCTCCGGAAGTGCTGCGTTGATGACGATAGAAGCGGTTTCTCTCCTGATCAGGCTAGCGATTGAAGCGCTGTTGCTGGCGTCGACTTGGGCTGTGTTCACTGGGAGGGCTGCTTTTATCCTCCCGGCTATTTTTTCACATTTTTCGTGAGTACGACTGGCGATGCACAGGGAGGAAAAGATATCCGGCTCCTGTGCCACCTTAACCGCGATCACGTTCGCAACACCACCCGCGCCAATGAGAAGAATACGGGCCATGGGGTAAGAGTCAGAGGGGTGAAGGAGGAGGCAAGCAAGAAGTGTCTCCGATTTGATGACTCAAGCGCTTGCATTTAAGGAAATATTACGGAGTCTCCCGGCCTGCCAAAGACAGCCTGAACCTGGCTTCCCGGGCTTTTCCCTAATCGAATTGAATCCATGACTGAGCACATTCGTAATATCGCGATCATCGCCCACGTAGATCACGGGAAGACAACGCTTGTTGATGAATTGCTCAAGGCGGGAGGAGTTGTCGAAGCCCATCAGAAGCTTGAGGAGCGAGCTATGGATTCCATGGATCTGGAGCGGGAGAAAGGGATCACGATCAAATCAAAGAATACCGCAGTCAAGTGGGGTGATAAGACCATCAATATTGTAGATACGCCGGGTCATGCTGATTTCGGAGGTGAGGTTGAGCGAGTGATGCGAATGGTGGACGGGGTGTTACTAGTCGTTGATGCGTTTGAGGGCCCCCAGGCTCAAACCCGGTTTGTTCTCCGAAAGGCGCTGGCGGAGGGAATTCTCCCTATCATTGTGATTAACAAGATTGATCGTGAAGCGGCTGATCCCTTGGGAGTGCAGGATCGTGTTCTTGAATTGCTGATCGAGCTTGGAGCCACCGAAGACCAGTTCGAAGCCCCAGTTCTTTATGGGAGCGCAAAGGAGGGTTATTTTGTCACTGATCTCAACAGTGATGATCGGAGTAGTGTTGAGCCATTGATTGAGGTGATTCTGAAAAGGGTGCCTCCCCCGAAGGTGGATTCGGGAGCTCCTTTCCGCATGCTGGTCAGTAATATCGACTGGGATGATTACGTTGGACGAATCTCGCTGGGACGAGTGGAGTCTGGAAAGGTTGCCAAGGGAGATGTCCTTTGGTTGTTGCGAGAGGATGGGAGTCGCGTGCGGAGTAAGGTTACCAAGGTTTTCGAATATGCTAAACTTGGCACCCAGGATGCAGCGGTAGGTGAGGCTGGGAACATCATTGGCCTGGCAGGATTTGAGGATGTAGATATCGGGGAGACTCTTGCTGCGAATGAGGGAGCGGAGCCCTTGCCCTTTGTGGCCATCGATCCGCCTACGGTCCAGATGCAGTTTGCGGTCAACGATGGCCCTTTTGCAGGGCGAGATGGCAGGAACGTGACCTCTCGGGCTCTATGGGATCGACTGCAGAGGGAGATTAAGACCAATGTATCCATCGAGGTAAGCGAGTCAGACCAAGCCGGGGTTTTTAATGTCTCAGCTCGTGGGGCGATGCAGATTGCCGTTTTGGTAGAAACCATGCGCCGCGAGGATTACGAGGTTCTGGTCTCCCGACCGACGGTAATTACTCACCACGAGAATGGCGTTGAGGTGGAGCCCTTTGAGACTCTCTATCTTGAGCTTCCCGGAGATATGACCGGAGGAGTGATTCAGACTCTGGCGAATAGAAAGGGAGTGGTCGAAGTGATGGAGCCTCGTGGAAGCATGAGCTATCTGGAAGTCATTATTCCGACTCGTGGGTTGATAGGTTTTGAGTTTGAACTCATGAATCTGACGAGTGGTCATGGTGTCATGTCTCACCTTTTTAAGGAATATCGGCCGGTTGTGGGTAAAATTCGTGCCCGGGAACAGGGGTGCCTGGTGTCCATGTCGACGGGGACGGCCATGGCATACTCCTTGGAGGGACTCGAAGAGAGGGGGAGGCTTTTTGTGGGGCCGTCCGATGAGGTATACGAGGGTCAGATCGTTGGTGAAAACTCACGTTCCGGGGACTTGCCGGTGAATCCCACCAAAGCTAAGAATCTTACCAACCATCGTTCTGCAACGAAGAGTATTGATGAAGGATTGAGGCCTCCTATCAAGATGAGTTTGGAGAGGGCAATCGAGTATATTGAGCCAGACGAATTCGTGGAGGCCACTCCTAACCTTATTCGGCTCCGTAAGCGGATTCTTTGCCCTCATGAGAGGAAGCGTAGCGAAAAGACTGGGTAGAGTCAGTCTCCTGCAGACCTACGCCTCGTATCCCAACCACGGCCCCAGCCATTTTTCACACTCCGACTTGCTCATACCTTTTCGCTGGGCGTAATCTTCTACCTGATCCTCCTGCAACGAGTTGATTGCAAAGTAGCGGCTTTCTGGGTGAGAGAAGTAGAGTCCGCATACTGATGCCCCTGGGTGCATGGCGTGTGATTCTGTCAGACTGACCCCGGTGGATTCACTGGCCTCAAGCAAATCAAACAGGAGGGGCTTTTCGGTATGATCGGGCTGTGCAGGGTATCCTGGGGCGGGGCGAATTCCTCTGTAGTTCTCGTGAATCAGCTCTTCTCTGGAAAACTGATGAGGACTCTCAACGGACCACGCCACCCTGGCCCGGTGATGAAGTAGTTCGGCAAAGGCTTCAGCGCACCGGTCAGCGAGGGCTTTGGCCATGATTGCTTGATAGGGATCATGCTGCTCTTCCAGACTCTTTGCCCACTCGTCAGCGCCGTGAATTCCCACCACAAATCCCCCGAGATAATCACTCGTGGAAGGGTCATTGCTGAGAAAATCTGCGAGGGCATAGTGGGGCTTGTCACTGTCCTTTGCGATTTGTTGGCGCAAGGTGTGAAACCGTATTCTCTCGTGAGATCGATTTTCATCGGTCCAAACGACCAAGTCATCGTCGTCCGAGTTCGCTGGAAAAAAACCGAAGACTCCCCGTGCCTCGAGCAGGTTTTGCGAGATGATGGTTTCCAGCATTTCGTTAGCCTCGATGTAAAGCTTTGCTGCCTCATCGGCTTGTTCTGCGTTCCGAGTCTTCAGTATCTGTTCCTCATTTTTCCAGACACCTCGCAGTCCCCAAGCATGAAAGAAAGGAGACCAGTCGATGTAGTTGGTCAATTCCCTGATGGACTGGTGCTCAACCACCCTGGTGCCCATAAATTCGGGAACTGGGGGAGAATAGGTTTCCCAGTCACCTTTAAAGCGTTTAGCCCGTGCCTCTGAGAGGGATATGGATGGCTTGCGTTTACCTCCGCTGAAGGAAAGGCGGTGCTCTTCCTGTTTTTCTTGGTTTTTCTTTCTGAATTCGTCGCGATTGTCAGGACTCAGCAGAGCAGTGGTAACCGGTACTGACCGAGAAGCGTCAAGAACATGGACGACTGGCCCTGAATAGGCGGGAGCAATCTTGATAGCGGTGTGGGCGGCCGAGGTGGTGGCGCCTCCGATGAGGAGCGGAGTGCCCATTTTTTTTCGCTCCATCTCAGAGGCTACGTGAATCATTTCATCAAGGGAGGGAGTAATCAGCCCTGACAGCCCAATGATGTCTGCGTTGTGGTCGCGAGCTGCTTCAAGAATCTTCTCGCAGGAAACCATCACACCCAGATCTTTCACCTCGAAGCCATTACAGGAAAGGACCACGCCAACGATGTTCTTGCCGATATCATGAACATCGCCCTTTACAGTCGCCATGACGATTCTACCGGCAGAGCGCTGGTCGGGATTGGCAGCCTTATCCTCTTCCATGAAGGGAGTGAGCCACGCAACAGCCTTTTTCATGACCCGGGCCGACTTTACTACCTGGGGGAGAAACATTTTACCCTCTCCGAAAAGGTCTCCGACGATAGACATGCCATCCATGAGTGGGCCTTCAATGACCTTCAATGGACGGCCATATTGCTTTCGGGCCTCTTCAGTGTCCGAGTCGATGAATTCGGTAATTCCCTTCAACAGGGCATATTCGAGACGCTTTTCTACTGAGGTTTCTCTCCATCGAAGATCGACCTCCTGTTTTTTCCCTTCTTTTCCTATGAAATCTTCAGCAATTGAGAGGAGCTGGTCAGTAGCGTCAGGATGTCGGTTAAGAATGACATCCTCGACACCCTTAAGCAGTCTAGGAGAAATCTCGTCGTATACCTCGAGCATCCCTGCGTTCACAATTCCCATGTCCATTCCTGCCTGCGTGGCATGGAAAAGAAATGCCGAGTGCATCGCCTCCCTGACGATATTATTGCCGCGGAAGGAGAAAGAGATGTTGGACACACCTCCTGAGACCCGGGCGTGAGGAAGGTTCTCCTTAATCCATCGCGTGGCTTCAATGAAATCGACGGCATAGTTGTTATGCTCTTCGATACCTGTGGCGACTGTCAGGATATTAGGATCAAAAATAATGTCTTCTGGTGGAAAATCTACCCGATCGACGAGGATACGATACGCTCGCTCGCATATTCTCGTCTTGTCCTTGTAGGTTGCGGCTTGTCCTTGCTCGTCAAATGCCATCACTACGACTGCTGCTCCGAAGCGGCGGATAATTCTGGCTTGTTCGATGAATCGTTCTTCTCCCTCCTTTAGAGAAATGGAATTAAGAATGCCTTTGCCTTGGAGGCACTTCACGCCTGCCTCGAGAATTTCCCACTTCGAAGAATCGATCATGAAGGGAACTCTTGCGACATCTGGTTCGCCTTGGAGAAGATGAAGGAACCGGGTCATCATGGAGACACCATCAATGAGTCCTTCGTCGAAGCAGATATCGATTACGTTGGCCCCATTGCTGACCTGCTGGCGTGCTACCTCGACAGCCTCTTCGAGGCGGTCTTCCTTGATTAATTTTCGGAAGCGGGGCGACCCCGCTACATTCGTCCGCTCACCGATAATAAGAAAGGTTGACCCCGGCCCGTGCACGTAGGCGTCAGTGCCGCTAAGACATAGGGGTAGGGATTCAGGAGTCATCTTCCAGAAAGAGTAACTGCTCGCGCCCCGGGTATACGTGGTTGATGAGGTTTCACCGCCTCTGCGATTGCAGCAATATGGCTGGGGGTATTGCCACAACAGCCACCTGCTATGTTGAGTAGTCCAGACTTTGCAAATTCTCCCATGTATTCAGCCATATGGTGAGGCTCGAGGTCAAACCCGGTCGGGGCCAAGGGATTGGGTAACCCGGCATTAGGGTAGCAGGAGGTAAAGCAATCAACGGACTCTGCCAGCTCAGCCACGAAGGGCCGAAGAACGTCCGGGCCTTCACAGCAATTTAGTCCGACTGCGAGAGGTTTAATATGACGAACCGCTATCCAGAAGGCCTCGATCCGCTGGGCCGAAATCAGGGTCGCTCCACCACTTCCAACCGCTGCGGAGACAATGACGGGTAGAGAAGAACCACGCTCTTCGAAGAGTTGCTGAATTGCAACCAAGGCTGCTTTCGCATTCAGTGAGTCAAAGATCGTCTCCACGAGGAGAAGGTCGCATCCGCCTTCTACCAGTGCTCGAGCCTGATGAAGATAGCTAGCCTGCACTTGATCAAAAGTGACTGGACGAAAGGACGGGTCGTCATGATCCGGGGCGTTGCTCAGCGACAGGGTTAATGGGCCAATCGCACCCGCGACAAAACGGGGAGTTCCAGTTTCTTCTTCAATACGATCTGCCTGATTTCTGGCAATGCGAGCGCTCTCTATATTCAGGTCTTCAACGAGTCCACGAAGGAAGTCGTCTTCGAGAATCTTCTGGAAGAATGCGGGATCCTTGCGACCCCCTTGTTCGCGGGGGTCCTCAATAAAAAATTCGGCTTGGGACAGGGTGGTAGCAGAGAACGTATTGGTCTCGATGATGTCTGATCCTGCATCGAGAAACCTCCGGTGGATGTCTCCGATAGTGTCAGGTTGGGTTAGGGAAAGGATATCTCCATTGTTCAGCAAATCCTGAGGTGCATCCGCGAACCGGTCACCCCGGGCTGCAGACTCAGAGATACTGTATTCCCGGATAGTGGTCCCCATCGCACCGTCAAGGAGCGCGACTCGGGAGCGAAAGAGGTCGTGAAGTTTTGCGGTGGGGTCCGATCTCATCGCTCTCGAAGCCTAGAAGTACGAGTCGGATTTGCAAGATTCAAATCAACGAATCTCGATATGTTGATATGTAAAAATAAGAAGAAACCTCTATATACACGCGGAAGACAGCCTTGAAGATGGCCTTGGGGAGACAACTACGAAGGTATGGCCCGAACCGGACCAACCGAGATGCCTCCATCGACCAGAATCGTCTGACCGGTCACATAGGCACTTGCATCAGAAGCCAGCCATACCACCGTGCCGTCGAGATCCCCGGGTGCGCCTGGGCGGTCGAGAGGGATGCGTTCACGCAGGTAATCGACCCAGCCCTCATCCTCGTACATGACCTTGTTTTGCTCAGTTCGAAACCATCCCGGAGCAAGGCAGTTGACGGTGAGTCCATGGGATCCCCAGTCGTGAGCCAGACTCATGGTCAATTGCTTGACTCCGCCTCGGCTTGCGCCGTAGGGAGCCAATCCTGCGTAGCCGGCCACGCAGGTGACTGAACCCATATTGATAATGCGCCCATATTGCCGGGGAATCATCAGGGCAGCATGAGCCTGTGCGAGAAAGAATAACCCCCGAAGATTGGTCTCGAGAACCAGGTTCCAGTCATCCCAGGTCACCTCCAAGGCGGGCTTGCGTACGTTGCATCCTGCATTATTGACGAGAATATCGATTTTTCCGGCCCGCTCCCACGCGAGGGCGGTAGAGTGTTTGACGCTCTCCTCGTTGCGGACATCAAGAGAGACTGTCCACGCTTTGCGCCCCATTTTCTCAATTTCGGTCTTGGTCTCGAGCAGCGGGCCTTCCCCGCTTCGACTCGAAATCACGAGGTCGGCTCCCGCCCGTGCGAGCGCGAGGGCAAAGCCCTTGCCGAGGCCACGGCTGGCTCCGCTCACGAAGGCAGTTTTCCCAGAAAGATCAAAAAGAGAGGCAGGCATATAGATGTAAAGAGGATTGGAGCGAGAGGATTAGTTTACCCCGGTTGCAGGATCACTTTCAGGAGCGATTCTTTTCCCGATTCGAGCCGGGAAAACCACGAAGCTCCCTCGGCGAGGGGCACAACACAGGAAGTGAGAGCGCGGACATCGATTTCGCCTGCTGCGATGGCTGCGATGGCATCTGGATACTCGCCGTTAATGGCGCAGGAACCAAGGATGTCCAATTCGCGCGTGACAGCCGCCTGCAGGGGAAACTGAACGCTTGGAGCAAGATTCCCGACAAGGCACACCCGTCCGCCTTTGCGGGCCATATTGACGGCCAGTTCCACAGTGGAGCTAATGCCAACAACTTCTAACACCGCCTCCGGACCCTCGCCTCCGGTTAGAGAGCGAATGGTGCTCTGAAGATCATCGTGGTCGGGTCGAAACGCTGAGCTTGCTCCAAGCTGTAGTGCCAGTTTCAGCCGTTCCTCAGCGAGGTCAATTGCGATAATATTACTGCAGCCAGCTCGTTTAAGAGATTGGATAACAAGTAGGCCAATGAGCCCTGCGCCAACGACGACTGCGCTTTCTCCTTCCGCGATATGAACTCGGTTAACGGCGTGGAGAGCAACGGAAACTGGTTCGGCGAAGGCCGCTTCCTCAAAAGGGAGACCTTCGGGAATCCGGTGGCAGATCCGGGAGGGAACGACAACATAATCTGCGAACGCTCCCTGCCTGCGAAAGTCTGGTGTAGAGACTCCAAGAACTTCCCGGTCCATACAGAGATTGACCCGCCCGGCTCGGCAGTAATCGCATTTGCCGCAGTAAATGGTGCTGTCAAAGGTGACCCGGTCTCCCTCAGTCCATCCGATAACGTTGGATCCACAGCCTTCGATCACTCCGGCTGCCTCATGGCCCATTACCAGTGGAGGGATTCTTCGTCCGCTGCTGCCGTCCATGCCGTGGATGTCACTTCCGCAGATCCCGCAGGCCTTTACGACTATCAGAAGATCATCAGGACCCGGTACGGGAGTGGCCTTTTCAACGAGTTCGAAGGTGGACGAGGAGATTAGTTCGAGGGCTTTCATGAAGCGGTGGACACTAATTACTTGCCCCGGAAGTCATAGCAAATGATGCGAGGAGGGACCTGGGTAAGCAAGTCGTGTTCGTTCTGGGAGACGTAAAGAAGCCCGTTGTGCAGGGTAGGGAGAGTCCAGCTGGAACGAGCAGCAAAGAGACGGACTCTCTGAACTGTTTCGGCGCCCTTCGGGCTGACCTTGAGTTCTGCGAGAACGCCGTCCTCCCCGAGGCAGAAGACCCGCTTATCCGCACGGAGAAGGCTTCCTCGGAAAAGTCCGTTGATTCGCCCGCCTTCCCGCCACTGCATATCCTCTTCCCAGAGAATCTCTCCGGTAGTAGCATTGGCGCATTTGAACTGGGTGTCTGGGATATTGCGTCCCGCGAATCCGTAGAGATGTCCATCAATCTGTAGGGGCATCATCCAGTGCATCCCGAACCAGCGTTCTTTCCAGACGATCTTGGATTTGAGCCTCTTGTCGTATTCCAGGACCACACCACCGACGCCGTAACAATCTCCGAGATAAATTCTCCGGTCACTGAGGACAAGTGGGCTAGAGGCTAGAACAGACTCGTATTTGTCCGCTCTCCATGGGAAACGGTCGTAGACCTTACCCGACTTTACATCAATGACGAGTAGTCCCCCATGAGGGGGCCGGCTTTCCCCTGCTGCAGCGACTACGGCACACTCTACTCCCTGCAGTGTTGTGATCGTGGGAGAGGCGTAGCTCGCGCCCCACTGGTCCTTTACTTCCCAGAGAGTGGACCCATCCGCGATAGAGAAGGCCGCGACGCACACGCCCTCACCGTTTTCAGCGCCTCGACCGCCCACGTTAAGAATAATCCGGTCCTTCCAGACAGGACTGGGGCTGGGGCCGTAGCCAAAGAAGTTGGTTGGGATATTATACTCCTTTCCGAGATCACGCTGCCACAGGATCGCTCCGGTCTCGAGGTCGAGGCAGTGGAACTGGCCAGTGACACCTGTGACGTAGATGCGGCCCTTGTGAATCACTGGGCTTGATCGGGGCCCAGGGCTAAAGCCGTAACGATCGGAGTAGGTAGCAGGATACTTGACCCTCCAGTGTCGCTTCCCTGTATCCGGGTCGAGGCAGTCAATGGCCTCCTGACCTGACCCTGTAAGGTTGCTATGATTCAGTCGGTGGAAATAGATCAATTTGCCCTCGGCGAACAGGGGGCTGGAGTAGCCTTCACCTGTTTCCAGTTCCCAGACCTTGCTGGGTCCCCCTTCGGGCCATCGGTCGAGAAGCTTGGTTTCCAGAGAGGTCGCGTTGTCCCGGATGCCAAGGAACCGGGGCCATTCCTCGACGACCGCGCCAGCAGGAAGGGGTTTTGGGTCCCCGTGGTAGGTTAATTTCAGGTCCTGGCTGGTGCCGGAGCCGGTCGCAGCGAAGAGCATGAGCGCGGCGGCTAGGGTGGTTCGATTCATGGGGTTTCTTTGCGGTGAAGGTTCCCATGTGGAAAATGCGACGTCCAGAATCAATGGGATAAGAGAGGGAAACTGATGTTTTAAGGTGAGGATTCTCTTGATTTTCCGGCGGCGCGCCCCTAAGCCTCCCGCCCATCAGGAAGATCTTCTTCATGCTCGGGTGGCGGAATTGGTAGACGCGCTAGATTAAGGATCTAGTGGGGTAATACCCGTGGGGGTTCGAGTCCCCCCTCGAGCACGTTCCTTTAAGTTCGACCATTTGGCTGGTGGAGCGGCATAGGGTCTTCGATTGAGGAGGCGCATCATTCGTTATTTCTAAGCCTCAGGTCTACCATCACACCATCTGCGGGCTTGGTGGAAACTCCAGCGCTAGGACCGGTCTTACTATGAACGGCCTTAAACTTGAAGATTTTGACGAGAGCGCCCACAACGAGGCCAACCTCGAGAAGTCCAAGGGATCTTCCGGGGCAAAAGCGTGGGCCGTGTCCAAATCCAAAATGAAGCATGCTTTTTGCCGAGAGGCCCCTCTCCTTGAGAGCATCCCACCTTTCAGGCGCAAAGATATCTGCAGGATATCCTGTAACGTCCTCACCCCAGAACTCCTCACAACGATTTGAATGCCATACATCGAGTCTGATGTGAGTGCCCTTTGGTATCATCATCGTTCGCTTGTCTGATGTTTCGACCCAGGTGTCTGCTGTTGCTTTGCGTGGAAAGAAATAGAGAGCTGGCGTCAGACGGAGTGTTTCTTCGAGAACGTGATTCAGGTTTGGAGCCTTGGTGAAGTCATCGGGATCGTAGACGTCCATGTCTTTGACCTCTTCGTAGATCTTGGTCTGCCATTCGGGGTGATGCGAGAGATGCGAGATTGCCCAACTCGCGAACGAAGTTGTTGCCTCCATCGCGCCGGCAAGGAAGACACGAATATTACTGCGCAGAGCTTCGTCGGGGGCTTCGGAGTGAAATTCGTTCCACAAGCCAAGGCCCTCGGCTCGCCCGGAAAGCGCAATGTCGGTCAGCTTCTCGAAATCGGCTTTGTAAATTTGCAGGATCTTCTCACCTCCAGACAGTTTCCTGGCGATTGCCTGAGCCTTGGGCGCTACCGTGTCCCGAATCATATGGTCGATCAGATAGACCAAGGCGGGGATGAAGCGGTCCCTCAACTCATCATAGGATGCCTTGCCGCCAAAAAAATTGTTCACCAGCATTTCAAGCATGACGACCTTAATTTCCGGGTCGAGCTCGACACGGGTAGACTCCTTTCCACTGGATTTCTGGGCAGTGCGCAGGGCTTCCAGCCGTTGCATCGCTGTTTTGCGGAACGTCTGTTCAAAGCCTTGGAACTTCTGTGGTTGAAAGAGGTTGGATCGGCTGAAGGGCTTTGCGACCATGCTTTTCTGGCGGCGCCAGATCGACCCGTTTGAATACAGTAGGGAGTCCTCACCCGTTGCGCGGGCAATTCCAGCGGTTGGGCTTGTGTCCCGATCGAATTGTCCCGGCTTGTCGCCCGTGTTGGCTTGGATCGCCTTTATGATTCCGGGGTCACGTGTCACTAGGACAGGCGGTAATCCACCCGCGTAAAGATCACGATTGTGTTTTCCCCAGCCGGCTTCTCTGTCAGCTTCTGAATAGAAGGCTTCAAAAATCTTGATGGGCTCCTTGTAGTTCCACGGGAGGGGTACTGGCATGGCGGGGCGCCCAGAGCCAAACAGGGATACTCGGCTTGGAGCGCAATCTCCTTCAAAAGGATTTACGCCCTTTAACTGCTGAAGAATTCTTCCGAGCCATGTCTGGGCTGTCATCTTAATGGGGCAAGAGACGTTTTGCTTTCGTCAGTGTTCGCACGTTGTTACCGGTGAACGTTCTGATAAGGTCATCTGCGCGCAAGTGTGTAAGTTTCAGGGATAGACTAAAGGAGGAACATGAGAACGGGCAGATGCAAGCCCCCTTCGTGATTCTTTTATGTTAGGCTGATCCTAATTCGCAGAGAGATTCGCATTTTGGGTAAACCTGACACCTTGCTCTCTCGGGATGACCTTGTGGGGCCTGAAGAGTGGGGGAGCGTGAATGTCGGGTATGTTCTGGGTTGGAACTTTTCGGTGCTTAATTATGGGTTGGCGCTTTTCGCTCGGGTGCTCTATTCTCTTGAAATTATGAAGCCCTTTTCGAGTCTACTTATCTTGGCAACGCTCTTCTTTTTTGGCTGTGGAGAGAAAGAAAAAGGAGCCGCGGATCCCAAGATTCCCGCGAAGTCCGATGCGAGGCCTGTCGTCGTGCCCGAGCCAGCCCCTGAGCCCGAGCCAACCCCCGAGCCC